>JAILHZ010000023.1 GCA_024695545.1 Clostridiales bacterium | reverse complement strand
GACGGGTGGATCTGTGTCGGAAGGATGTATCCGATCTGCATGTAGTCATCGACTTTCAGCGGCTTGGAGATGATGTTCGGACCGTTTAATTCTTCGCTGATGACACCGCTGCAGATCGTGTAGCCGTCAAGACCGATAAGGAGGTTAAAGAGTGTCGCACGGTCACGGACGATAAGCTCTTTATCAGCATCGACTGTGCTTAATATCTCCTCGGAAAAGTAGAAGGAGTTATGGCTGCCCTGCTCGTAGGACAGGCGCGGATAGGGCTTGAGGTCATCAAGGCTCAGGCTTCTTTTCTTCGCAAGCGGCGAGTTCTTCCCGATAAAGACATGGGGTTTCGCAGTAAAGAGCGGCTCGAAGACGAGATTATTGTCACGAAGCGTCTTTCGGATAACAGTCTCGTTGAATTCGTTTAAATACAGAATGCCGATCTCGGAACGGAGATGCGCGACGTCGTCGATGATGTCATATGTCTGTGTCTCACGCATGTGGAATTCATATTTGTTGCCGCCGTACTTCTTGAGAAGTTCTACGAATGCTTCGACGACGAAGGAGTAGTGCTGGGAAGACACGCAAAATCGGACCTTGCCCTCGCTCTTTCCGGTATATCTTTCGTTAAAAAGATCGGCCTGGTCGAGGATCTGTCTGGCGTATCCCAGGAATTCTTCGCCCTCCTTCGTGACCTCGATGCCTTTATTGCTTCGCGAAAAGATCGTGATCCCATATTCCTTCTCGAGTTCCATGATCGCCGATGTCAGGCTCGGCTGTGCGATGAAAAGGCGCCGTGCCGCCTCGGTCATGTTGCCTGTATCGGCGACGGTAACTGCATATCTTAACTGTTTCAGTGTCATAACGTTATAACCTCTGCTTATATTTCATGATAGGTGACGACTATTAGTATAGCACTTGCCATAGATAAAATCTATGACGAAGTGCTAAAAAGATGTATTTTACCTATCATTTCACTCGGTTTATACTTCGCTTAACGAAACAAACGGGGACGCATCCCCGAAAATATTAAAGAAACAGGAAAGAGAGTGTGAGAAACATGAGTTCATCAGTTATCGGTTTTCCGAGAATCGGAAGAGACAGAGAATTAAAGTTTGCGTCGGAGAAGTATTTCCGTCACGAGATCAGTGAAGCAGAGCTTCAGCAGGTAGCAAAAGAGATCAGAAAGAGCAACTGGACTTCGCAGAAAGAAGCAGGGATCGATTTCATTTCCAGTAATGATTTTTCCTTCTACGATAACGTTCTGGATACCGCGTTCCTCTTTAACGTCATCCCGGTAAGATACCAGCAGCTCGGCCTTCCCGTGATGGATACCTACTTTGCCGCAGCCCGCGGTTATCAGGAGAATAACGGTAATGTAAAAGCACTTCCGATGAAGAAGTGGTTCAACACCAACTACCACTACATCGTTCCGGAGTTCGACGATGCTACCTCTATCCAGTACGTCGGCAACAAGCCGGTCTCTGAGTTTCTCGAGGCAAAAGCACTGGGCATCGACACGAAGGTTCTCCTGATCGGTCCCTTCACTTTCCTCAAGCTCACCAAGTTCATCGGTGAAAAGAAGGCGGAGGATTTTGCAGAGATCCTTTCCGGCGAGTACGTCAAACTTCTTTCGGACCTTGCAAAAGCAGGTGCAGCTAAAGTCCAGTTCGACGAACCGTATCTCGTACGTGATCTCGATGCATCCGATATCGCACTCTTTAAGAAGATCTATGACATTATCCTTTCGAATAAGAACGGTCTTTCCATTACACTTCAGACCTATTTCGGAGATATCCGTGATGCATATTCCGAGGTGATCAAGCTGGACTTCGATGCGATCGGTCTGGACTTTGTCGAAGGCAGAAAAACACTTTCCCTCGTCAAGGAGAACGGTTTCCCGAAGGATAAGGTCCTCGTGGCCGGTGTTGTAAACGGTAAGAACATCTGGAAGAATGACTACAGCAAGACATCCGCGATCCTTTCCGAGATCAAGTCCGTAGTTTCCGAGGAGAATATCGTGATCGGAACTTCATGCTCACTTCTGCATGTTCCGTACACACTTGCAAGTGAAACCAAGCTTCCGGAAGAGTATAAGAAGCACTTTGCTTTTGCAGAAGAAAAGCTCCTTGAACTCAGCGATCTTGCTAACCTCACAGATGAGAAGCTTGCTGCGAATAAAGCACTCTTTGAAAAGAGAGTCGACAGTGTCGATGAGAAGGTACAGGCAAGAGTTGCCGCCATCAAGGATTCCGACTACACACGTCTTCCGGCATTTGACGAAAGAGAAGCGATCCAGCATGAAAAACTCGGTCTTCCGAAGTTCCCGACCACCACGATCGGATCTTTCCCGCAGACCGCTGACGTAAGAAAGAACAGAAGTGCTTTTAGAAAAGGCGAGATCAGCAAGGAAGAGTATGTCGAGTTCAATAAGAAGAAGATCGCAGAGTGCATTCGCCTGCAGGAAGAGATCGGCCTCGATGTGCTCGTGCATGGTGAGTTTGAAAGAAATGACATGGTCGAGTACTTCGGCGAGCACCTGAGCGGCTATGTATTTACCGAGAAGGCATGGGTACTGTCCTACGGTACAAGATGCGTGAAACCGCCGATCGTATGGGGCGATGTTTCGAGAAAAGAACCGATCACTGTTGAGTGGTCCAAGTTTGCCAAGTCCTGCACAAGTAAGCCGGTTAAGGGTATGCTCACAGGTCCGGTAACGATCCTCAACTGGTCCTTCCCGAGAGAGGATATCTCCATAAAAGAAAGCATCCAGCAGATCGCACTTGCGATCCGAGACGAGGTCCTCGATCTTGAAGCGAACGGCATCAACATCATCCAGATCGACGAGGCGGCGCTCCGCGAGAAGCTCCCGCTCCGCAAGTCCGACTGGTACAGCGAGTATCTCGACTTCGCGATCCCGGCATTCCGTCTGGTACACAGCGGTGTCAAGCCGGAAACTCAGATCCACACACATATGTGCTACAGCGAATTTACGGACATTATCCCGGCGATTGATAGCATGGACGCCGATGTCATCACATTCGAAGCATCCCGTTCGGATCTGCAGATCCTGGATTCCCTGAAGGAGAACAATTTTAAGACAGAAGTCGGCCCGGGCGTATACGATATCCACAGCCCGCGTGTTCCGTCCGTAGACGAGCTTGTCGGACAGCTCACGAAGATCCGTAAGAAGACTGAAGATAAGAAGCTCTGGGTCAACCCGGACTGCGGCCTTAAGACCCGTGGTGAAGAAGAGACAGTCAAGAGCCTGAAGAATCTCGTTGAGGCAGCGAGAATCATCCGAGAGAAGTAAAAATATGAAGATCGCAGACCTGTATAAACAGAATAAGAAGAGCCTTTCCTTCGAGATCTTTCCACCGAAGAAGGATACGGAACTCGAGAGCATCGATGAGACGCTGGAAGTTCTGTGCGAACTTGATCCGGACTTCATCAGCGTGACCTTTGGTGCGGGTGGAGGCGCGAACTGCAACCGAACCATCGAGATCGCAAAGAACATCAAACACAGATACGGTGTCGAGCCGGTCGTGCACCTTACGTCCCTGCACTACGATAAGGCAGAGATCGATGAGTTTGCGAAGGTCATGGAAGACGAAGGCATCGAGAATATCCTCGCCCTCCGCGGGGACAGAACGCCGAGGATCGCCGAGAAGGATGATTTCCATCATGCTTCAGATCTGATCTCGTATCTGTCGAAGGATCACGATTTCTGTTTCCTGGGCGCCTGCTATCCGGAGTGCCATCCCGAGTCCGAAAGCCGCGTAAATGACATGAAGGGACTTCAGAAAAAAGTCGATGCCGGTGCGGAAGTGCTTCTTTCGCAGCTGTTCTTCGATAATGAGAAGTTCTACGGCTTCTGTGAGAACTGTAAGATCGCGGGGATCGATGTCCCGATCATCCCGGGCATCATGCCGGTCATCAACGCGGCTCAGATCAGAAGAATGCTCTCGCTCTGCAACGCTTCGTTTCCGGACCGCTTCAATCGTATCGTGAGAAAGTACGAAGACAGAAAAGAAGCCCTGTTTGATGCGGGCATGTCGTATGCACTCTCCCAGATCATCGATCTTCTCGCCAGCGATATTCCGGGTATCCATCTTTACACGATGAATAATCCGGTCGTCGCAAGAAGGATCTGTGAAGGTATCCGGAATATAGTATAATTCTCTCTAGAAAACAAGGTGGGAGAATGAACTATGGGATTATTCGATTTTCTTACATCCGGGGACTCGTCTTACGGATACAAGACCTATAAGAACAAGTACGGCTGGAACAACGAGAAAATGCTCGGGATGCTGATGAGTGTATCCTCAACTTTCGGTACCCCGAAGATGGGATGGATCCGGGCTTTCGGAAAAGAACGTGAGGTAGTGGTTTTCCCACATCTTAACGACATCAACTACATCTATGTTGATGCGCAGGAGAAGAAGATCATTGTCAGCATGGCGCCGAAGCCGGGACAGGTCGGAGGATCGAAGGAGCACGAAGATACCATGGACGGATCGCTGGACGAACCGAATCCGCTCGGAGCTACCATTGACTCGATGGAGCCGGTCTCCGAGATCTGCAAGGTCGTGGAGGATCTTCTCAATAACCCGCCCGCGTGATTTATACGGCTGGTCTATATCACGGGAATAAATAGTGCGATACAATAAAGACGATGGCAGAATATGCCGTCGTCTTTTTGCGTTTAAATTCAGGGGGAGAGAATATGCTCAGACTAAGACCATATAAGCCGTGTGACGCGGAGAAGATCGCGTCCTGGATCGATAATGAAAGGACATTCCTGCTCTGGGGCGGAAACCATTTCTGCGAGTTCCCGCTCACGGCGGAGGCAGTCAACAGGAAGTATCTTCAGGAAAACGGCGGATGCGAGGAGGAAGATAACTTCTATCCGATGACCGCTTTTGATGAGGACGGCGTCGCCGGACATCTCATTATGCGCTACATCAAAGGGGACAATAAGATCCTCCGTTTCGGCTGGGTCGTTGTTGACGGTTCCCGCCGTGGTAAAGGTTATGGAAAAGAACTGATCCGCCTGGCGCAGAAGTACGCTTTTACAGTCCTGAAAGTGGATACTGTTACGATCGGTGTTTTCGAGTGCAATACTTCCGCATATAAGTGCTATCTTTCCTGCGGATTCCGTGCATCGACCGTCTGCGAGGATTCGTTCGTGGAGATCGAAGGGAAGAATGAGCGTATCATCGAGCTGGAGATCAGCAAAGACGAGTGGAGTGAGTGAAAATGAATGTTTTTGAAGCGATCATGAGCAGACGCAGTTACCGCGGAACCTTTAAGGAGACGCCGGTACCGAGGGAAGATCTTACAAAGATCATGGAAGCGGGTCTGGCTGCGCCTTCCGGATGCAATAAGCAGACCACGAGCCTGATCGCGATCGACGATCCTGAAGTGCTCTCGAAGGTGAAAGCCGTGATCGAGCCACCGGTTGCGATGAGCGCGCCCGCTGCGATCTGTGTTCTGTCTAAAAGGATCAACGCATACCGTGACAAGTGCTTCGCGACCCAGGATTATTCCGCTGCGATCGAGAACATGCTTCTTCTGATCGAGGAACTCGGATACGCAAGCTGCTGGTACGAAGGACATATCACGGATGACGACCGGACCTGCGATAAGATGGCGGAGATCCTGAATGTCCCGAGCGACTACGATCTCGTATGTTATCTTCCGGTAGGCATTCCGGAGGAGATAGCAAAAATGCCGATCAAGAAAGAGTTTTCGGACCGTGCGTGGTTCAACTCTTTCCCGGAGGATGTATGATAAGTTTTAAAAAGATGGATAAGACCTGTTTTGAAATGTACGATCAGGTCACACAAAATGTAGAGATAAAGTCGGAGTACAGAGTCAAACATATCGACAACGGGCTCGGAGGCATACTTCTTGAGGAAGTGCCGGTCGATCCGTATGTAAAAGATCTCAGCGTCTATGAACGCGCCTGTGAATATGAGAAGAATTTCGATATCACGAACTGGCGGTTCTACATGGCTTTTGACGGTGAGATGCCTGTCGGAGCGGCAACGGTTGCCGGAACGACACCGGACATGTACATGCTCGGCGGAAGAACGGATGCATGCGTGCTCTGGGATATCCGTGTGGCGGATGCGTATAAGCATCAGGGCGTGGGGCAGGCGCTGCTTGATATGGCGAAAGCCGGCGCAAAGGAAGACGGCTATGCGCAGATGATCATTGAATGCCAGAACAATAATGTGACGGCGTGCAATTTCTATAGAAAGCAGGGCGCGATGCTCGGTAAGATCGATATGTATGCCTACTACACCGAACCGGAAGTAAAAGACGATATCCAGTTCATCTGGTATCTGGATTTATGAGGTATATATGGACCTAAGTAGAGTTTATTTTGTTATCGGGACTTCCTATGCGGGAAAGTCCACCATTGTTAAAAATTTAGCGAAGAAACATAACGGCATCGCGCTCGAGGAGAACTACCACGACGCGAAACTGCCGGAACTCGACAGTAAGGAGTTCCCGAATCTGTGCTATACAAGGGATCTTCAGGACTGGCACGAGTTCATAAGAAGAACACCGGAAGAGTACGTCCGCTGGATCCATGACGTGAAGAAGGAATGCGAGACCGTCGAGTTCCAGATCCTGGAAGAACTTCTTCCGAAGCCGGAAACCCAGGGAAAACTGATCTTCGTGGATACGAATATCTGTGTAGATACACTGCATAAGATCACGGATGATAAGCACGTTCTCGTGATGATGTCGGATCCGATTATCGCGATCTCAAGATTCTTCGATCGTCCGGACCCGGAGAAGCAGTTCCTCTATATGCTGATGCTCGAGGAACCGGATCCGCAGGCTGCCCTGGACAACTACCGTGAGATCCTCGAACGCCTTCACTCGAAGGAGAGCTATGACGAACTTAAGAATTCGGGCTATCAGATCATCTTCCGCGATGAGAACAGGACGCAGGAAGAAACCGTAGAACTGGCAGAGAAGATCTTCGGGATCTAGAATAATGAGCCTCCGACTTCGTGTTATAATGTATCTATAGGAGGTCTGTAATGCCGGTTGATTTAGCTTTAGCCAATGCAATAGCATCCTTAGAGATGGAAGGGTTTCATCTTAGTGATGAAGCTTATGATTTGTGTTACAAATATTGTAATGAAGAAATCTCTTGGGATGATTTCATGAAGTTGGCGTCGGAATTAGTCGAAAGGACTGAATGATGGAGTACGAACTGGATCCTTTGATCATTGATTGTTACGAGGGAACGACCTGTCTTGTCAATAAGTTAAACATCCGTGACGAAAAGAAACTTGAAGTCATGGAGGCTATTATTTCGGCTGCGAAGTACGGGACATTAGAAACGAATCCGATCCCCGGTGAATTTGATTTCTCACATTACAAAAACGTGCATCGTTACATCTTTGAGGATTTATATGAATGGGCAGGAGAGATTCGTACTGTGGCTATATCAAAAAAGGGAACCCATTTTGTTGCTCCGGATCAAATTGAAATGGTAGCAGGTAGTATCTTTGGTGCACTGAAAGAAAGAGATTATTTCAGGCAAAATACATTTGAAGAGTTTGTTGACAACATAGTTGACTTTTATGTTCAAACAAATATGCTTCATCCTTTCCGTGAGGAAAATGGAAGAGCACAGAGAGCTTTTATAACACAACTAATCCGCTTTTGCGGATATGATATCCAGTTCTCGAAAACAGATATGGATGAGTTGATGATTGCTACTGTGTTTTCGGCTCAGGGAGTTAATGATCACCTGAAAAGATTCTTCAGAGCCAACATTATTAAAGTATGAGCAATATTAGATTAGTTGAACCGAATATGCATTATGCACAGCAGATTTGGGATTTTCGGAAGGAAGTTCTTGATGTGGATGCGGATAACGAAGACCGCTTCGCAGGATGTATGTCTCTGGAGGAATCTTCCTCGGCGGAGGAGTGGATCCGGATCTGCGAGCTCCGAAAGGATCCTGCAACATGTAAGGAGACCGGGGTGGATGTTCCATCGCACATGTTTCTAGTCGTAAGAGAAAGTGATGACCGTGTGGTCGGTGTGATCGATCTTCGGCATCACATCGACCATCCGATCCTCGGCACCTGGGGCGGACACTGCGGATATTCCGTCCGCCCGTCAGAAAGAGGTAAGGGCTATGCGGCGGAGATGCTCCGCCTGAATATCCAGAAGGCAAAAGCACTGGGGATCGAGAGGATGCTTGTGACCTGTGATGAAGGAAATAGCGCAAGCGAGAAGACGATCCTTCGAAACGGCGGTGCTTTTGAAAAGACCATCAAAGTCGATGGCACCACGATGAAGAGATTCTGGATCGATACAGGGAAACAGTAATATCGAACGGAAAATAATCAGGTCAGATTTCAACGACAGGAGAGAAAGAATATGGACATTGTTTATGATGTTGCAAATAAAGATGATATCGATGAACTCGTGAGACTCCGCATCGCCTATACCCGTGAGGATCTGGGATCTCTCAGCGAGGATGATGAGAGAATGATGCGCCTCGGTCTTCCGGACTTCTTCAAGCTTCACCTCAATCAGGGAACTTTCTCTTTTGTCGCCAGGGCGGATGGGCATATCGTAGCTCAGGTGATCCTGATCGCAATCTTTAAACCCATAAGTCCGAAGATCCCGAGTGGCCTTTGCGGAGAAGTCTTAAGCGTTTACACGGAGCCGGAATACAGAGGCAAAGGAATCTGTTCGCAGCTTATGAAGAACATGATCGATGCCGGAAGGCAGCTCGGTATGTGCAGGATCACTCTCGCAGCTACAGATGACGGCTATCCGGTCTATAAGAAGGCCGGTTTCGAGGACAAAGTCACCAAATACAAGGACATGATCCTCTATCTCTGATCCGGCCGATTTGGCATGACGGGTTTATTTACAAGTGCTTTTGTAATAAAATAGTTATGTCAAAATCAGACGGGGTAGAGGGTCAACATATGGCGCTGGTTGATAAGATCAAGGGGCTATCGACGAAAACGAAGATCATCCTTTCAAGTGCGATCGTTGTGGTCATCGCAGCGGTTGTTATTATCTGCGTTCTCTTAAGTAAGGGCGGATATACAGCGACGACAATGCGTCTTTTGCGTGTCGAGGGAACAGTTAATATCGAGGACGGTACGGGAAAAGAAAAACCGGTCATCGATAACATCCGTTTCCAGAGCGGAGATGCGCTGAATACGGGAGCCGACGGACTGGCTTCTGTCGGACTGGACGATACGAAGATCGTAACCCTCCAGAATGACAGCCGCGCGGAATTCCAGAAGAAGAAAAAGAAACTCGAACTGAAGCTTACGAAGGGCGCCCTGTTCTTCGAGGTCACCGAGAAGCTTAACGACGATGAGTCTTTCGAGATCAAGACTTCGACCATGACGGTCGGTATTCGCGGTACTTCCGGATATGTCTTCTGCGACGAAGAAGGAAGACCCTCGATCATCATCACGGAAGGAAAGGTCCATATTGTTGCGAGAAATCCCGATACCGGCGAGGTCAAGGAAACAGACTGCGCCGCCGGACATAAGGTCACGGTTTATACTTTCAATGACAGAACGACGGACACCGTCGACTTTAAGGAAGAAGAAATCGAGGTGGACGATCTCAATCAGTTTACGCTGAAGATGCTTGCGGAGAACGAAGACCTTCTTAAAAAGGTCTGCGAGGCGACGGGCTGGAGCAGGGAAGAGATCCTGGCACTTGCTGAGGATCCGTATAAGAATATTCCGGACCCGACGGAGAGTAGCAGTGAGGAGTCCTCTGACCCGGGTGACACGTCCGGATCTTCCGAGACTTCGGAGCCTTCGGAATCTTCGTCCGAATCGTCGGAGCAGGACCCTTCAGAAACCTCTGAACCGAGTGAGACACCGACTCCGACACCGAAGCCGAAGAAGACGCCTACCCCGACTCCGAAGCCGACAGCTTCTCCGACACCGGATCCTTCAAAGGAGTCGTCAGAACCGTCAAGATCTTCCGAGTCCTCTGAGCCTTCCAAGTCTTCTGAATCTTCGGAACCTTCTAAGTCCCGGGAGACTTCCGATCCGAACGAGAGCAAAGAGACTGAACTGAGTTATCCGGAGCCGGACATGGAGGACCTGCCGGAAGATGCTGACCCGATGTTCTGGGGCGATGAGACAGATACTCCTGGTATCTATATCTATGCCGGTGTAGACGATATGTATTACGGCTATGTAAATGGTGAGTGGGTCGAGATGCGGGAGATGTATTTAGAAGGCGACGGTTATGCCGAGATCTCCTATGTCTACGGAGAAGAAAATAACCCGATCGTGTATTACTCATACAGGGATTAATTACGATTATGAACGAGACGAACAAGAGAATTCTTTTCGCGCTGGTCGGCGCACTTCTGGTCACATTTCTCTGTGGAAAGGGATTTCTTCACAGCACGGATCTGTGGATGCAGGATAAGTTCTTCCAGACACCGGAAGCCGTATCCGGAGACATCCTTGTTATCGGAATCACGAAAGAAGATATAGACCGGTTCGGTCCCTACAGTACATGGGACAGATCGATCATGGCCTCCGCACTGGAAGCGCTCGGAAAGGATCCGGACAATAAGCCGGCCGTAGTTGCGATCGATGTCCAGTATCTCGGAACGACAAACGAAGCGTCGGATAAGCGTCTTGCCGATGCGGCGGCAAAACTCGGAAATGTCGTTACCGCTACGACTGCCAATCTCGGTACGAAAAGAACTTTCGGAACGCAGGCCGTCACGATCGATGACTATGCGATCCTCGGATACGAAGAACCCTACGATGAACTGAAGGCTGTCACGACTCAAGGACACATCAATGCCATGCCGGATAAGGATGGAGTACTCCGTCACGCCGTGCTCTATGTTGAGCCGGACGGACAGCGCGTGTACTCGATGGCCTATCAGGCGGCAAAGATCTATGCGGATCAGAATGGCATCACGATCAGTGAGCCGCCGGTCAGCGCCAGAAGATATTTCTATGTGCCGTTTTCGGCCAAACCGGATGGTTACTATGACGGAATCTCGCTGAGCCAGGTGATCGACGGAAAGATCGATACAACCTACTTCGCCGGAAAAGTGGTATTCATCGGTCTTTATACTACGGGCATTCAGGATGCGTATATCACGGCGATCGATAAATCCGTGCCGATGTACGGCGTGGAGTACCAGGCCAACGTCGTCCAGTGCTTTTTGGACGGAAACTATAAACAGGAAGTTCCGGATTATCTGCAGCTGATCGTGCTCGGGCTCGTGTGCTTCGCGTTCCTCGTTTTCTGCTATAACCGAAGGATCCTGATCACCGCGCCGCTTCTGGTTCTGTTCCTGCTCCTGGGAATCGGCGGATCAATGCTTCTTTACTCATCCGGATATATCACGCATATTCTCTGGATCCCGATGGGTATTCTTGTGCTGTTTATCGTTACCGGTACCAGTAACTATTTCCGCGCGGCCATGGCCAGACAGCAGGTCACGAAGACCTTTGAGCGGTATGTCGCGCCGAGCATCGTAAATGAGATCTTAAAAGAAGGTACCGACAGCTTGAAACTCGGAGGCAAACTCTGTGATATCGCGGTGCTTTTCGTAGATATTCGCGGCTTTACGACAATGTCCGAGCGGCTCTCGCCGGAAGAAGTCGTCAACATCTTAAACCAGTATCTGTCTATGACGTCTGCCTGCATCGAGAAGAATAAAGGAACCCTCGATAAGTTCGTCGGCGATGCGACGATGGCGTTCTGGGGAGCTCCCCTTCCGGAGGAGGATCCGGTCATGCTTGCGGCGCAGACGGCGCTCGACATTATCGACGGTGCAAGGGAGCTCTCGAAGAAACTGAAAGAGGAGATCAACGAGGAACTGAACGTCGGTGTCGGTGTGCACTTCGGACCGGCCGTTGTCGGCAACATGGGATCTGAAAAGCGCATGGACTACACGGCGATCGGTGATACCGTCAATACGGCAGCGAGACTCGAGGCAAATGCACCTGGCGGAACGGTATATATTAGCCGTTCTGTTGCAGAAAAACTCGGAAACCGGATGAAATATGAGTCACTTGGTGATACTATTAAACTTAAGGGGAAAGCCGAGGGGTTTGAAGTTTTAAAACTTATTGGACCGGAGGATTAAAGTATGCTACGTTTCTTTGGAAGAGGATCTGCTTTTGCAGATGATCACAACTGTGCCTATTTCGTCAGCGGAGGGGATCTCGTCCTTTTGGACTGTCCGATGACGGCGCTCCCGCTGCTTAAGAGAAAGAATCTTTCCGAGTATGATCACATCTACATTCTCGTGACCCATACGCACGGTGACCACTGCGGCGGCGTTGGTATGTTCATCGACTATAACTATTTCGTTGTCAAGACACCTGTCACGGTCGTCGCTCCTTCGAAGGAAGTCTACAATAACCTCAAGTATTATCTTAAGAACATCGAGGGCTGCAACGATGCCTGGTATACACTTGTCGAAGCGAAGAACCTCAACAAGGAGTGGTTCAAGGAAGCCATCGTCACCCCGCACACAGAGGAACTGGCCGGCAAGTGCTTCGGCTTCATTCTGAATATCGACGGAACCAATGTCGTCTATACCGGTGATACAGGTTCTCTTGCTCCGTTCGAAAAGCACTTGAAGAAGGGTACTATCCTCTATACCGAGGTCTCCGCTTATAACTCCGATGTGCATATCTACTGCAAGGATCTGAAGAAGAAGGCGGCTGCCCTGACGAAGAAGGGTGTAAAGGTCTTCCTCATGCATATGGATGACGAGTATGAGATCGCCCAGGTAATGAAGGACACCGGCGCTGAGTTTGCCCCGCTTGAGGAGAACTGAGAAATGGAAGACGGTAAGCTTTTAGGGAATATCTTCAGTATCACGGACAGCCTGTATCGGGATATGTGCATGAACAGCAGTACAGATCATGCGCTTCTTTTCTCTTATCTTACTGAACTTGCCAAGACGATCGTCGATGCTGACCGTGCGAGTTTCTGGAAATGGGATAAGAGAAAAGGCGAGCTGTGGACGATGTCTGCGACAGGCGTCGATAAGATCGTGATGCCGGACAACAAAGGTCTGGTTGGAAAATCCCTTCGTGAAAAGAAGACCGTCATTACGAATGACCCATATTCCGATCCGGATTTTAATCCCGCGATCGATAAGCAGACCGGCTATGTCACCAAGTCCGTGCTTGTGCTTCCGGTTGCTGATATCAATGGTATTTTCATCGGCGCGCTGCAGCTGATCAACAAGAATTCCGAAAAGGGCTTTGACGAGGAGGAAGATACGAAGAAGCTTTCTCTGGCGGCTCTTGTCTGCGGTATCGCGCTCGAGTCTGAGGTCTTCCTTGAGGAGTCCCACCACGACCGTCTGACCGGCCTTAAGAACCGCATGGGTTTCTACTTCGATTTCGGCGGCAAGTTCAAGGAGTATCTCCTTCCGGATTCCGGCAAGGTGATGTCCGTATTCATCTGCGATATCGATAAGTTTAAGAGAGTCAACGACACCTACGGTCATAACGCAGGCGATGACGTGCTGGCATTTACTTCCCATCTGATCGAGTCCTGCTGCGGTGAGAATGATTCCGTATACCGCTGGGGTGGCGAGGAATTCGTCATGGTCATGAGAGATACGGATCTGGATGCGGCTGCAGACAAAGCAGAGGCAATCCGCGTGAAGCTCATGAATTCCGATATCGATGCCGACGGTACGACGATCCGCTGCACATTAAGTTTCGGTGTCTCGCTCTTTGATCCGGGAAAGTCGATCGAGGAGAACATCAGCGCCGCCGATGCACGCCTTTATACCGCGAAGGAGACCGGCAGAAACAAAGTCGTGAAGAGCGACGAGTGATTTTGCGTTGCGAGGCCTCGTGGGGTGTGCTAAAATACTTCCGAAAACAACAGAAGGGGAGCTTGTGATACAGGCTGAGAGGAAGGTGTGTGACCTTCGACCCATAACCTGATTTGGATAATGCCAACGTAGGGATGCCTGATAATAAGGTGTTTTTAAGGAGTTACCCGATCAGAGAAGGTAACTTTTTCTTTTTTTGGAAAAGTACCTTCATGATTACATGCCGGATCGCTTCTCGGCGGAAAAGAGGTATTTATGAGCGAAAAGAACTTGAAGATCACACTGGGAGAGTGCCTGGAGAATGTCCATGCGAAGACACCTTTGGTCCACAACATCACAAACTACGTAACCGTAAACGACGTCGCCAATGTGCTTCTGGCCTGTGGCGGAAGCCCGATCATGTCGGATGAGCCGAAGGATGTCTATGACATCACATCGATCTGCGGCGGCCTGAATATCAATATCGGTACACTTAACGAGCGCTCGATCGAGGCCATGATGATTGCGGGCCTTCGTTCCAAGGAACTCGGTCACGTGATCCTTCTCGATCCGGTCGGCGCGGGTGCAAGCATGCTCCGCACTAAGACAGCACAGAGCATCGTAGAATCTGTAAAGCCGGACATCATCCGCGGTAATATTTCCGAGATAAAAGCACTGATCAAGGGCACTGGTACGACGAAAGGCGTTGATGCGGACGCGGCGGACAGTGTCACGGAAGATAACCTTGACGATATGGTTGCATTTGTAAAAGAGGTTGCTGCAAAGACAGATGCCGTGATCGCGATCACAGGTGCGATCGACCTCGTCGCCGATGCGGATGTCTGCTACGTTATCCGTAACGGAAGAAAAGAAATGAGCCGTATCACAGGTACCGGCTGCCAGCTCTCCGGTCTTGCGACAGCATACGCAGTTGCAAATCCGGATAACAAAGTTGATGCGGTGGCTGCCGCGGTATGCCTGATGGGTCTTGCCGGGGAGATCGGCTGGAGCAGAATGCAGGAAGGTGACGGTAACTCCACATACAGAAACAGAATTATCGATGCAATCTTCAACATGGATGCAAAGACACTGGAAGAAGGTGCGAAGTATGAGATCAGATAAGGAACTCCGCAACTCGCTTCTCTTGTATGCGGTGACTGACCGCCGATGGACAGGGGAGAAGACACTTTACCAGCAGGTCGAAGAAGCCATTCTGGGCGGGGCGACATTCGTACAGCTTCGTGAAAAGGACCTGGGCGAAAGTGCTTTTGAGAAAGAAGCCATCGAGATCCAGAAACTCTGCAGAAAGTATAAGGTTCCTTTCGTCGTAAACGATAACGTCGATATCGCAAAAAGAATGGGTGCAGACGGCGTACATGTCGGACAGAGCGATATGGAAGCGGGCGATGTAAGAACTCTTCTCGGACCGGATGCGATCTTAGGTGTATCCGCGCAGACTGTCGAGCAGGCCAAACTCGCGGAAGCAAGAGGCGCAGACTATCTCGGCGTCGGCGCAGTATTCCCGACAGGTTCGAAAGATGATGCAGTTGAGGTCCCGCATGAGACCCTGAAAGCGATCTGCGAAGCGGTATCGATCCCGGTCATCGCGATCGGCGGTATCTCCGAAGGAAATGTTTCCGAACTGAAGGGTTCAGGGATCTGCGGAATCGCCGTGATTTCCGCCATCTTCGGACAGAAGGATATTAAGAAAGCAACGGAAGACCTTCGAAAAAAGACAGAAGATATGGTCGAGGGATAAACCCGATCAGTAAAACGAAGAGAGGAGAGACATATGGGGAATGGATTAACGATTTCCGGAAGTGACATGAAGACTGCTCTGACGATCGCAGGCAGCGACTGTTCCGGCGGCGCCGGGATCCAGGCGGACATCAAGACGATGACCATGAATGGTGTTTACGCGATGAGCGTTATCACTGCGCTGACTGCACAGAATACGACCGGAGTCACGGGCATCATGGAAGTAAGTCCGGAGTTTCTGAAAAAGCAGCTCGATGCGGTGTTTACGGATATCTTCCCGGATGCCGTAAAAATCGGTATGGTTTCTTCTCCTGAACTGATCGAAGTCATTGCCGAGAGACTCACATTTTATAAAGCAAAGAACATCGTTGTGGATCCGGTCATGGTCGCGACATCGGGCGCAAAACTCATCTCTGATGATGCCGTGGATGTCCTGGTCAACCGGCTGATGCCGATGGCTACCGTAATTACACCGAATATCCCGGAAGGTGAGATCCTGTCAGGTATAAATATCACGTCGCGTGAGGATATGGAAGCTGCCGCGAAAATCATCTCTCAGAGGATAAGCACATCTTCCGCGAAGACCGTTTCCGTTCTTCTTAAGGGCGGGCACAGCATCTGCGATGCGGACGATCTTCTTTATTCTGACGGACGCGTGTACTGGTACAAGGGAACACGGATCGACAATCCGAATACGCATGGAACCGGGTGTACGCTTTCTTCTGCGATCGCATCCATGCTGGCGATCGGTGTACCGCTTGAGGACGGTATCTCAGAAGCAAAGACCTACATCACTGGCGCGCTGAAGGCAGGACTCGATCTCGGTTCCGGAAGCGGACCACTGATGCATAACTATCAGCTCTTCGAAAAGTGGGAAGCGTGAGAAGGATGGAAAAGATAAGGACACAAGTGCTTTTGCAAAAGTAATAAATACCAATAGAAACGAGAGGATAAGCAAAATGAGAAATTACACGACACAGATGGATGCAGCAAGAAAGGGCATTATTACCCCTGAGATGAAGGCGGTTGCGAAGAAGGAATACAGAACGGAAGAAGAGATCCGTCAGTGGGTCGCCGACGGCCAGGTTGCGATCTGCGCCAATAAGCTTCACACATGTATCGATCCGAATGGTGTCGGCTCGATGCTGAGAACGAAGATCAACGTCAACCTCGGTGTATCGAAGGACTGCAAGGACTACGATATCGAGATGCAGAAGGTCATGGCGGCGGTCGATATGGGTGCCGAGGCGATCATGGACCTTTCCTCTCACGGAAATACACAGCCTTTCAGAAGAAAACTCACAAGTGAGTGCCCGGCCATGATCGGTACAGTTCCGGTCTATGACTCCGTTATCCACTACCAGAGAGACCTCGCGACACTGACTGCGCAGGACTTCATCGATGTTGTCCGTCTCCACGCGGAGGACGGTGTAGACTTTGTTACTCTTCACTGCGGTATTACGAGAAAGACGATCGAGCAGATCAAGAAGGTCGGAAGAAAGATGAATATCGTTTCCCGCGGCGGCTCTCTCGTATTTGCATGGATGTGCATGACCGGTGAAGAAAATCCTTTCTATGAGCACTACGATGAGATCCTCGACATCTGCCGTGAGTACGATGTCACGATCTCCCTCGGTGATGCCTGCCGTCCGGGCTGCCTTGCCGATTCTTCCGATGTATGCCAGATCGAGGAACTGGTCCGTCTCGGTGAACTGACACGCCGTGCCTGGGCGAAGGATGTTCAGGTTATGGTAGAAGGCCCCGGCCACATGGCGATGGACGAGATCGAAGCGAACATGAAGATCCAGCAGCGTATCTGCGGCGGTGCTCCGTTCTATGTTCTCGGGCCGCTTGTTACCGATATCGCTCCGGGTTATGACCACATCACATCGGCGATCGGCGGTGCGATCGCAGCCAAAGCCGGCGCAGCATTCCTCTGCTATGTAACACCCGCCGAGCACCTCGCTCTTCCGAACGTAGATGACGTAAAGCAGGGCATCATTGCATCCCGTATCGCTGCGCATGCGGCGGATATTGCGAAGAAAGTACCTCATGCCCGTGACATTGATGACCGTATGGCGG
This sequence comes from Clostridiales bacterium, assembly GCA_024695545.1. The sequence goes on along the minus strand of JAILHZ010000023.1, from coordinate 5,688 downwards.
ATGCCAGAAGAAAGTTTGACTGGGAAGGCCAGTGGGAGTGTGCGATCGATCCGGAGACAGCAAAGGCGATCCGCGATGACAGATCCCCGGAGATTGAAGAAAGCTGCTCCATGTGCGGTAAGTTCTGCGCCGTACGCTCCATGAATAAGGCTCTTGCGGGAGAATACATCGATATTCTGTAATTGCATATAAAGGGTATTTCATTCTGCGGTTTTTCTGTTAGAATATAACCTATGGATTTGATAGGTATTATCGACAAACTGAAAGCAACACGGGATCTTACGGATCTCGAGTGGAAAGCACTGTTAGATACGGAAGACGAGGAGGTTCTTTCGTATCTGTCCTTGTGCGCCCGGCAGGTGCGTGAAAGCATCTATGGCAAAGCGGTCTATATCCGCGGCCTGATCGAGTTCACGAACTATTGCAAGAACGGCTGCTACTACTGCGGTATCAACTGCAGTAATACCCATGCCGACCGTTATCGCCTTACGGATGAGCAGATCCTCGCATGTGTGAGTGAAGGATATGAACTGGGATTCCGTACGTTTGTCCTTCAGGGCGGAGAGGATCCGTTCTATACTGACGATAAGATCGTATCTATTGTCCGCGCTATCAAGGAGATGCATCCTGACTGCGCCGTGACCCTTTCGATCGGAGAGAAGAGTGAAGAGAGCTATCGTGCATACTTCGAAGCAGGTGCAGACAGATATCTTCTCCGTCACGAGACGGCATCTCCCGAACACTATAGGAAGCTCCATCCTGAGAATCTGTCATGGGAACATCGGATGAACTGCCTGAAGACGCTCCGGAAGATCGGTTATCAGGTAGGATGCGGTTTCATGATCGGATCTCCTTTCCAGACAACAGATAATATCATTTCGGACCTGCGTTTTATCGCGGAATTTAAGCCGGATATGTGCGGTATCGGTCCTTTTATCCCACATAAGGACACAGTATTTAAAGAAGAACCTGCAGGAACGCTTGAGATGACACTGAAGCTTCTTTCCATCATCCGCCTCCTCGTGCCGGATGTCCTTCTTCCTGCGACAACGGCGCTGGGTACGATCCATCCGGAGGGAAGAGAGAAGGGTTTAAGAAGCGGCGCTAATGTTGTTATGCCGAATCTTTCTCCGGTCATGGTACGCGAGAAGTATTCCCTTTACGACGGAAAGATCTGTCTGGATAGTGAATCCGCCCAGTGCATCAAGTGCCTGTCGGCAAGAGTGGCATCGTCCGGTTATGAGATCGTTGTGGACCGCGGCGACCATAAAAATGCATAAAATCCCATAGGAATTTGTCAAGAAATCTGTATAGCGAAAAGTGTTAGTTCATATTGACATGTTAACACATGCTAACTATAATGTGTGATGGTTAGTTACGACTAACCATATTTAATAAACACAAGTTAGCAGAAGCTAATTGAAAACGAGGAGGAAACAATGATGCCTCTGGTATTTTCGGAACCGGGCGAGACACAGATCATCAAGAAGATCGGCGGAAACCCGGAAGTAAAGCAGCATCTGGCAGATCTGGGCTTTAATGTCGGCGGAGAAGTAAGTGTCGTCAGCATGCTCGGGGGAAACCTGATCGTTAAGGTCAAGGAAAGCCGGGTGGCAGTCAGTGAAGAACTGGCAAGAAAAATCATGGTGTGAAAAAGGAGGGGAGATAAATTGAGAACACTAAGAGATGCAAAAGTCGGAGAAACTTGTACTGTAGTCAAACTTCACGGCGAAGGTGCAGTTAAGCGCAGGATCATGGACATGGGTATCACGAAAAGAACGATCGTATATGTCCGTAAGGTCGCACCGCTGGGTGATCCGATCGAAGTAACCGTAAGAAATTACGAACTTTCGCTTCGTAAGGCGGATGCCGAAATGATTGAAGTAGAGTACTACAGGAAGGATGATGAGAAATGAGTCTGCGTATTGCACTTGCAGGTAACCCGAACAGTGGTAAAACCACTCTGTTCAATGCTTTGACCGGCGCCAACCAGTTCGTCGGTAACTGGCCGGGTGTTACTGTTGAGAAAAAAGAAGGTAAATTGAAGAAACACGACGACGTGGTCATTACGGACCTCCCGGGTATTTATTCCCTGTCTCCATACACATTGGAGGAAGTCGTTGCAAGAAACTACCTGATCGGTGAGCGTCCGGATGCGATCCTGAATATCGTAGACGGTACGAACCTCGAGAGAAACCTCTACCTGACCACCCAGCTCACTGAGCTTGGTATTCCGGTAGTTATGGCCATCAACATGATGGATATCGTAAAGAAGAACGGTGATCAGATCAATACATCCGAACTGGAACGTCAGCTCGGCTGCAAGGTTGTTGTGATCTCCGCTCTGAAGGGCGACGGCGTCATGGATGCTGCTGAAGCGGCAATTGATGCGGCGAAGAATACAAAGACTATCCCGCTGCACAGCTTCTCCGGTCCGGTTGAGCACGCACTTGCTCATATTGAGGAAGCGGTTGTGCATGATATGCCGGAAGAACAGCAGAGATGGTACGCTATCAAAGTGTTCGAGCGTGATGATAAAGTACTTGAGAAGCTCAACCTGACAGAAGAGAAGATGTCTCATATCGAAAGTGATATCCAGGCTGCGGAAAAAGAACTGGACGACGATTCTGAGAGCATCATTACCAATGAGAGATATATCTATATCGCTGAGGTGATCAAATCCTGCTATAAGAAGAAGTCCGCAGGTAAGCTTACAACTTCCGATAAGATCGATAAGGTCGTTACCAACAGATGGCTCGGTCTCCCGATCTTCGCACTGGTCATGTGGCTGGTTTACTATATCGCCATGGTCAGCGTCGGCGCAATTTGCACAGACTTTACCAATGATAAGATCTTCGGCGATGGCTTCCATCTCTTTGGTATGGATGGCGGCTACGAGGAACTTGCTGAGAGATGGAGTGATGCTTCTGCGATCGTAGACGGATACGATGCATATGTGGAAGAACACGGTGAAGCTCCGGTAGGCGAATATACCTTCGAGGTCGAAGATGAGGAAACTCTTGAGATCTCCGAGGAAACTGCAACTATTGAAGAATACGAAGAAGCAGTAAAGACCCTCGAAGAGATCGGTGAGGAACCGGATCCGGCAGACTATGGAACATTTATCCCGAGTATTCCGGCTCTCGTAGAAGAAGGACTCGACAACGCAGGTGCTGCTGATTGGCTCAAGGGCCTGGTACTCGATGGTATCGTTGCCGGTGTCGGTGCAGTCCTCGGATTTGTACCGCAGATGCTCGTACTGTTCCTGCTCCTGGCGTTCCTCGAAGCATGCGGCTATATGGCCCGTATCGCATTCGTACTCGACCGTATCTTCAGAAAGTTCGGCCTTTCCGGCAAGTCCTTTATCCCGATGCTCGTTGGTGTCGGATGCGGCGTTCCGGGTATCATGGCAAGTAGAACGATAGAAAATGAACGTGACCGCCGAATGACGATCATGACGACAACATTTATTCCTTGCGGCGCTAAGCTTCCGTTCATCGCAATGATGGCCGGTGCACTCTTTAACGGTTCTGCCTGGGTATCCACCGGTGCATACTTTATCGGTATGGCAGCAATCATCCTCTCCGGTATCATGCTGAAGAAGACAAAGATGTTCGCAGGAAATCCTGCTCCGTTCGTAATGGAGCTTCCGGCATATCACTGGCCGACACTCGGTAACGTTCTCCGTTCCATGTGGGAGCGCGGCTGGTCCTTCATTAAGAAGGCCGGAACTATCATCCTTCTTTCTACGATCGTCGTCTGGTTCACCAGCCGCTTCGGTTTCGTAGACGGCAGTTTCCAGATGCTTGGCGAAGAAGAACTCGAGTTCTCCCTCCTTGCTAAGCTAGGAAACGCGATTGCATGGATCTTTGCTCCTCTCGGCTGGGGTAACTGGCAGGCAGCTGTTGCATCCATCACAGGACTTGTTGCTAAGGAGAATATCGTTGGTACCATGGGTATCCTCTATGGCGGCGGAGAACTCTCCACATGGCAGGCTCTTGCTGTAGCATTCACAAGTGTTGCCGGCTTCTCCTTCCTCGTATTCAATCTCCTCTGCGCTCCGTGCTTCGCAGCGATCGGTGCCATCAAGCGTGAGATGAACAATGCGAAGTGGACATGGTTCGCCATCGCATATCAGTGCGGGTTCGCTTATGCAGTCGCTCTGATGATCAACCAGTTCGGTCTCCTGTTCACAGGTGATGTCAATGTCATCGGTCTGATCTTCGCAATTGCACTTCTTGCGGGTATGTTCTATATGCTCTTCATCAAGAAGTACAGAGAAGCTGATAAGCTGACATCGAAAGACCTCAAGGAGAAGGCGATGTCCAAATGATCGACTGGATCACTGACAATCTCGGAACGATCATCATGTCCATCATCCTGCTGGCTATGGTGGCAGGTATCATCTGGAAGATGTATCGAGATAAGAAGAAGGGGAAGTCCTCCTGCGGATGTAACTGCGGTCATTGCGCAATGAGCGGAATGTGCCATCAGGATCCGAAGAAAAGTGGGAAGACATAACCAATTGACAGAAGAAAAGCATGAAATGAAGAGGCTGCCTCATGGCGAAAACCGTGAGGCAGCTTTTTTGTATAAGTGTATTGACAACGATAATTAAATTGTATACAATATAGTTGTATCAAATAAAAGGAGAGAACATATGAAGTACGATTATCGTGAAGCGATGAAACTTTCCAATCAGCTTTGCTTTCCGCTTTATGCGGCATCGAGAAACGTGATCGGTCAATATACCCCGTATTTGAACGAACTGGGACTGACATACACCCAGTACCTCGTATTTCTGGTTCTCTGGGAGAAAGACGGGATCACTGTCAGTGAGATCTGTGAGAGACTGAAACTGGACAGCGGTACGGTATCTCCGCTTCTGAAAAAACTTCAGAATGCAGGCTATATCCGGAAAGTCAGAAGTGAAGCGGATGATCGTGTGGTGGAGATCACGCTTACGGAAGAGGGAAGAGCCCTTCAGGAGAAGGCAAAAGATGTTCCACTAAAAGTGGCATCCTGCATCGAACTTGCACCTGAAAAAGCGAAAATGCTCTACGAACTTCTTTATGAATTATTAGATGCACAGAATAAGAAAAATACAGGAGGAGAATCAGTATGAAAACAGTGTATGATTTTGCGGTAAAAGACAGAAACGGTAAGGATGTCAGCCTCTCTGAGTATAAGGGAAAGGTACTCCTGATCGTCAATACAGCGACCGGTTGCGGCTTTACTCCGCACTATGATCCTCTCGAGGCCATGTATAGGGAAATGAAGGATCAGGGATTTGAGATCCTGGACTTTCCCTGTAATCAGTTTGCCAATCAGGCTCCCGGCAGCGACGATGAGATCCACGAGTTCTGTACTCTGAAGTTCGGAACCGAGTTCCCTCAGTTTGCCAAGATCGATGTCAATGGTGAGACCGCAGATCCGTTGTTTGCTTTTCTTGCCACGGAGAAGCCATTTGAAGGATTCGGTAAAGGCGTGAAGAATAAGATGCTGGAAAAGTTCTCGAACATGAATAACAAAGCATTCGGCGAGAAAGCCTATATCAAGTGGAATTTCACCAAGTTCCTTATCGACAGAGAGGGAAAGGTCATCGCAAGATTCGAGCCGACTGTGAATATGGATGACGTGAGAAAAGCGGTAGAAGCAGCTCTTTAAATATTTAAGGAGACTCAACAT
>JAILHZ010000015.1 GCA_024695545.1 Clostridiales bacterium | reverse complement strand
GTAACTTCGCCGATGATACGGATCGCAAGTCCCGGACCCGGGAACGGCTGACGGAAAACGAGGTTCTCCGGGATGCCCAGCTCGAGGCCGGCTCTTCTTACTTCGTCCTTAAAGAGCAGACGCAGCGGCTCGATGATCTCTTTGAAATCAACACAGTCCGGAAGACCGCCGACGTTGTGGTGTGACTTGATAACGGCACTCTTGCCGAGACCGGACTCGATAACGTCCGGATAGATGGTGCCCTGAACGAGGAAGTCGACCGCGCCGATCTTCTTCGCTTCTTCTTCGAATACACGGATGAACTCTTCACCGATGATCTTTCTCTTCTTCTCCGGCTCTTCGACACCTGCAAGTTTGCTGTAGAAACGCTCCTGAGCGTTGACGCGGACGAAGTTCAGATCGTACGGACCCTCCGGACCGAAGACGGCTTCTACTTCGTCACCCTCGTTCTTACGAAGGAGACCGTGGTCAACGAATACGCAGGTGAGCTGCTTGCCGACTGCCTTGGAAAGAAGTACTGCGGCAACAGAGGAATCAACACCGCCGGAAAGTGCGCAGAGGACTTTACCGGAACCGACCTTTTCACGGATCTCCTTGATGGAGGTCTCAACGAAGGAGTCCATCTTCCAGTCACATGCGCACTTACATGCACGCTTTAAGAAGTTCTCGAGGATCTTGTTTCCTTCTACAGTGTGGGAAACTTCCGGATGGAACTGTACGCAGTACAGGCCCTTCTCTTCGTTCTGAGCAGCTGCGACCGGGCAGGCCTTCGTGGTTGCGGTAACGGTGAATCCCGGTGCCGCTTCTGCGATATATACGGTATGACTCATCCAGCAGACGGTCTTATCGGAAACATGCTTGAAAAGTGTGGTGGAAGTATCGACATCGACCTCGGTGTGACCGTATTCACGGACCGGTGCTTTTGCAACCTTGCCGCCGAGGAGGTAGTTCATGAGCTGTGCGCCGTAGCAGATACCAAGTACCGGGATACCCAGCTCGAAGATCTCTGTGCTGCACTTCGGTGCATCGTCATCAGTAACGGTACTCGGGCCACCGGTGAAGATGATGCCCTTCGGGTTCATCTCTTTGATCTTCTCGATCGGCATGTTGTACGGATGAACTTCGCAGTAGACACTTAAATCACGGACTCTTCTAGCGATGAGCTGGTTGTACTGGCCTCCGAAATCCAGGATAAGGATCATTTCATTCTGCATGGTGGCGCCTCCCCGATATATATGTGGAATTTTATGTGGTTATAATACCGCAAAACGAGGGGGTTTTTATATCCGTAAAATGCACAAAATTGTGCGTGTTTTCGGACTTTTTCATTAGCCTGCGTGACGCGCTTTTGCAGTTGTCCGGAAAGCGGCTCATCCGGCGCGCTGCGCGTCAGCTCCAGTCAGCCTTTTCCTTCGAGACTTTCTCGCCCCAGGAGGAGGCCCAGTGCTCGCAGTAGAGCTTCGAGTAAGGGATGTTCTTCCTTCTTCTCAAATTCTCCATGCGCTTGCTGCTCGCCCAGAAGATCGACGGGATACCGATCACGAGGAAATAGAAGGGTCCGAGAAGCAGGGACTGGAAGGTGTGGCCGTATTCGTGGATCGCCACCTCTTCGTTATAGATGCGGTCTCTTTTCGCGGCTTCGCTCTGATCTTCCGGATCCGGCTCGCGGGGAGTAAAGATGAACATGCCGAGAGAGACAGCTGAGGACATCGGCCACACGGTACGGATGACGCCTTTATAGTAGAAATGACGGCACTTTCTGAACCACAGGAACACGAAGAAACCGAAGGATGTCTGGAAATATCCCCACGTCCAGTGAAGAAAAACGGCGACCGGGTAGAACCAGCGGCGGTCATCCTTCCAGTGGGTCTCGACGGCAAGGAACAGACCGATCAGGAGAAGTCCGATGAAGTAGCAGAGGCCGTCCTTCGCATCGTAAGTCCCGCCGACCAGGATGCCGGGGAAAGACGAAGAGTCAAGCCCCAGTTCTTTTGGCACGGAAAGCGCCTGCAGGACTTCGACAAACCAGCCCGTGAAATAGCAGAGAAACGGAAGCACATAGACCGAGAAGATCTTATCTTTCGGGAAGAACATCGCTCTTAGGAAAAAGTAGAGCGCGGGAATGACGATGACGTCGCCCAGATATGCGCGGACGGCGCCGCGGGTAAAGAGAGCGATCAGGACCTCCACCATAAACAGCGCCAGGAAAAGCACTGCGTACTTAAATCTCGGATGAAGTCTTCTTCTGTCTCTTTCCATGATCTCCTCGTGGCGGCCGGTCCGGGTGATTCCCCTCGGCCGCTCCCTTCTCTTTCCCATCTGACTGCAGGGGCTTGTCTTATTGTGCTATACTGGAAAACATATTACCAAAGGTGGGGAAAAAATGACAGTATTTGAATGGATCAAGCTCGCTATCATCGGCATCGTGGAAGGCATCACGGAATGGCTCCCGATCAGCTCAACAGCACATATGCTGCTCCTCGACGAGCTCCTCCCACTCTCCCAGAGTGAAGAATTTAAGAATGTATTTTTCATCGTGATCCAGCTCGGCGCAATCATGGCGGTCGTCGTTACCTTCTGGAAACGCCTGTGGCCCTTCGGCTACGGCGAGCAGCCGGGCATGTCCGGGAAGAAATGCTACGTGAAGAAAGAAATCTTCATGATGTGGTTCAAGGTCGTCGTAGCCTGCATCCCGGGCGTCATCATCACGCTGCTTTTCGACGACTACGTAGAGGCGCACCTTCAGACACCGTACATCATCGGCGCGGCGCTGGCGGCTTACGGCGTGATTCTCATCCTCGTCGAGCGCTCCAGAAAGAACAAGCTCCCCCGCGTTGAGTCCGTCGACGACATCTCCTTTAAGGACGCATTCATCATCGGACTGTTCCAGTGCCTGTCCATCATCCCGGGCACATCGAGATCCGGTTCGACCATCATCGGTTCCCTCTCGATCGGCATCAACAGAACGAGCGCAGCCGAGTTCACCTTCTTCATGGCCGTTCCGGTCATGTTCGGACTGAGCTTCATCAAGCTCCTGAAGTTTGGCTTTAACTTCTCCTCTTCTGAAATCCTGACGCTCTTCGTCGGATGCGCGATCGCCTTCCTCGTATCTCTGTTCGCACTTAGGGCGCTCCTGAACTACGTAAAGAAGCACGACTACAAGGTCTTCGGTTACTACAGAATCGTCCTCGGCGCGGTCGTGATCCTGTACTTCGCACTGGCGTAAGGCGACGGAGGTCT
>JAILHZ010000163.1 GCA_024695545.1 Clostridiales bacterium | reverse complement strand
AGGTACGTAAGAGAGAGCATTACGAGAAGCCTTCTGTACGCCGTAAGAAGAAGTCGGAGGCGGCTAGAAAGCGTAAGAGATAATTACTCTTTTCAAATTAGCTAATCAGAAGCCTGTCGGAGTTGATCCGGCAGGCTTTTTTCGTGCTTATTGATGTTCAGCGTGGTTTTGTTCTATGTTCTGTTCTAAAATCGCGCGAAAAATAGAACGAAACATAGAACACGGGGGCAATGTTCTAGGTTTTGTTCTAAAAATCGAGTGAAAATAGAACGAAACATAGAACACGCGATTATAGCACGCATCTGAAAAAAGAAAAGAGCGGATTTTCGGGATTAAGGAAGATCCTGCGGTGAGTTTTCCGTGGGATCTTTGCTTTCTCGGAAAATCACCGGGTTTTCAGAGCCGGGGATGAAGGCTAAACTTGAAAACGTAACAGGGAGTAGCTTGCATGCTTCGGGACCCTTCAGGATCCGACGCCGGATCCACATCGGAAGCGTGTGACATATGTCGTCAGCTCGGGAACTGCCGGTATACACGAGGCGTTCCCCGGGATATGTCGGGAGGAGCGAGACTTTTACTGCATGAAAATCTGCAGCAAAAGACCCGTTTTTTGTTGCCCGAAAAGGAGGTGGCGGGATGGCCCTTGGAAGATTTCCCAAAAAACGAATACCGAATAAACGTAAAGATTGTACGCACTGTCTAAGAAGGTGAAGTTGCACGTAGCTAACACATGAATTATAATACATATGAACGGTTGTTCATATGTTAGCCGCAAAAACCGACCGGGGATGGCAGATAAAAGGACGAAGGCCGGTGAGCGAAAAGTGTTAACCGTTTACCAATCTGAAAAGACGGAAACTGTGAGGTCCGTAAGCACTGAGAATTGGGGAGAAGTGCTTTTCGGGAAGAAGCTTCCGGGAAAGACATTATGAGGTAATAGATATGTCAGAGAATGAATTCTTAACTGTAAGCAACGTATGTAAGGCGTTTGGCGAGGGCGACAGCCGCCAGGAGGTGCTCCGCGGCATGGACTTCACCGTCCAGAAAGGTGAGTTTTGCGTGCTGCTCGGGCCGTCCGGCTCCGGCAAGTCCACACTGCTGAATATCATCGGCGGCATCGACAGCGCCGACGACGGCTACATCGCGATCGCGGGCGACAAGCTCCGTGATATGGATGAAAAAGCACTGACCCGCTACCGCCGCAAGCACCTGGGTTATGTTTTCCAGCTTTACAACCTGATCCCGAATCTGAACGTGAAAGAGAATATCGAAGTCGGCGCGTACCTTTCGGACAAGCCGCTCGATATCGACGAACTTCTGAATACTCTCGGCCTTTGGGATCACCGCTATAAGCTGCCGAACCAGCTCAGCGGCGGCCAGCAGCAGAGAACATCGATCGGCCGCGCCATCGTTAAAAACCCGGATATCCTCCTGTGCGACGAGCCGACCGGTGCTCTCGATTACAACACCAGTAAGGAGATCTTAAAGCTCATCGAGGACGTTAACCAGAAGTACGGCAACACTGTCATCATGGTTACCCACAATAACGCGATCTCCGATATGGCCGACCACACGATCAAGCTTCGTGACGGCAAGGTAAGAAAGAACATCATCAACGAAAACAAGATCTCCGCAGTGGATCTCGACTGGTAAGCGGAGGCGATAATCATGGCTATAAATTCGAATAATTCCGCGGGAAAAGCACTTGCCCCGGCAGCTTCTTCCCGCAAAAAAGTCGGAAATCCGATGCGCAAGCGTCTGTTCCGCGAACTGAAAAAAGACTGGAAGAAGTACATCGTACTTTTCCTTCTGATGACTTTTATGATCGGACTTGCATCCGGTATCGATGTCGCGAACGACAGCATGATGGCTGCGATTGATGAGTCCTACGAGAAATACTCGATCGAAAACGGACACTTCGAGCTCCGCGACAAAGCCTCCGATGCGCTGATCTCGAAGTTCGAGGACGCCGGCATCACGGTGTATGAACAGTTCTTTAAGGATCTGTCCGAGAGTAAGACTGCGCCGAATGATATCGCGATGGCGGATGCCGGCGATAGCAGTGAGGCAGGCGGGAATGCCGTTGATGAGGCCACGGATGCCGTCGCGCCAAAGCCGTCGGAGAAAGTCAATTCCGACGAAAAGGAAGTCACTGTCCGTATCTTTAAGATCAGAAATGAAGTCAACCGCGCCTGTGTCATGAAGGGCGAGCTGCCGTCGAAGGCGGATGAGATCGCCATCGACAACAACCACGCGTACGTCAACAAGATCAAGGTCGGCGACACACTATATATCGGGGAAAGTGCTTTTACCGTATCGGGACTTATTTCTTCCTCCGACTACACCACACTCTTTAAAAAGAACTCCGACTTCATGTTCAATGCGGTCGATTTTGACATCGCGGTCATGACGGAAGAGGGCTGGGAGAGCCTGCCGTCATCGGTCTTCTACCAGTACGCTTTCATGTATAACGAGAAGCCGCAGACGACTTCGGAGAAGAAAGAAAAAGCGGACGCACTCATGGAAAAACTCGCAGTACTGTCCGCGACGGGTGGTTTTACCGATGACAAAGAAGCCGCCGAAGAGCTGGCGGTGAAGGTGCAGCAGAAAGACCCGGAGACGCTGAAGCTCCTCTCTGAACGCGAAAAAGACGTAAACGAACTGAAGGATTTCGTGCCGGAATATGCCAACCAGGCGATCCACTTCGCGCCGGACGACATGGGCTCCGACAAAGCGCTGATCGCCGTTCTGGTGTATGTTTTCATCGGCGTGCTGGCCTTCATCTTCGCGATCACGACCAGCAACACGATCACGAATGAATCTGCCGTTATCGGTACTCTTCGCGCCACCGGCTATTCGAGAGGCGAGATCCTGCGCCACTACATGCTGATGCCGATCATCGTGACACTGCTCGCAGCGGCCGCCGGAAACCTCCTCGGATACACTTTTTTCAAGGATGTGGCTGTTTCTCTGTACTACAATTCCTACAGCCTCGTGAAATACGAGACCCTCTGGAATATGAATGCATTCCTTGTCACGACGCTCCTGCCGCTGATCCTGATGGCCATCATCAACTTCATCGTCATCTACAGAAAGCTGCGCCTGTCGCCGCTTAGATTCCTGAGAAAGGATCTGCGCACATCGAAGAGAAAAAAGGCGATGCGGCTTCCGTCGTGGAGCTTCCTCAAGCGCTTCCGTCTCCGCATCCTCTTCGACAACATGGGCGGATACGTCGTACTTTTCGTCGGTATCGCGTTTGTCATGCTGATGCTGGCATTCTCGATCGGACTTCCGCAGACGCTCGACCACTATAAGTCGAACCTCGACGAGAATTTGCTGTCGAACTATCAGTACATCCTGAAGGGCTATAAGGACGAAGCGGGAAATGTCATTTCCACTTCGGAGGAGTCGGCGGAGAAGTATTCGATCACATCTCTTGAGACGATCGACGGAGCGCACGTCGGCGAGGAGATCTCGGTGTACGGTTATTCGGAAGGAAGCCGCTACATCAAGGTCGATGAGCCGCTGAACGGAAACGAGATCTGGGTATCCTCGCCATATCAGAAGAAGTTCCGCCTGTCCAAAGGCGACACGATTACGCTGAAGGAAAAGTACGAAGACAAGTCCTACGACTTCGTGGTCAAGGGCGTCTACGACTACGACGGCGGCCTGTGTATCTTCCTGCCGCAAAAGAACTTCAACAGCGTCTTCGGTCTGGATGCGGATGCTTTTACCGGATTCCTGGCACAGAATACGATCTCGGATATCGATTACGAACAGATCTACTCCGTAGTCACGATCGAAGAGATCATGAGCATCGCGACACAGCTCGATCACAGTATGGGCGGCACGATGGACATGGTGTCCTGGGTCTGCCTGATCATGGCGGTCCTGATGATGTACCTCCTGACGAAGATCATCATCGAGAAGAATGCGACCTCGATCTCGATGGTCAAGGTCCTCGGCTACGAAAACGGCGAGATCAACAGCCTCTACATCCTTCTGACCTCCATCGTGGTCGTCGTCAGCGCTATCCTGACCTGTGCCCTCGCGATTCTCGGACTTTCGGGCATCTTCCGCCTGTACATGAGATCGCTGAACGGCTGGTTCGACGTATATATCAGCCCGGCAGGCATCCTGAAGATGATCCTGATCCTCGTCGTATCCTACGCGATCGTCGCGATCTTCGACACGATCCGCATCAAGAAGATCCCGCTGGCGGATGCGCTGAAGAATGTGGAGTGAGCGCGGCGGGGCTGCGGAAATGGCGGGGCAGGGCTGGCCGGCGCTGGTGCAGGTAAACCGCGGCGCACGGATATAACCGCGCCTACCCCGCATAACAACGAATAACCCACTTTCATAATACCCTCCAATATACCCTCTTCGGGCCGCCTAATCCGGGCGGCCCTTTCTTTCGCCCGCCGTTCGCAGATTGTTCGAAAAAAAGCTGCAATTTACGAACGTATGACGAACGACAAGTGCTTTTCGAGAAAAATAGGGCTGGTTCGTAGATTGTTCGAAAAAGAGCAGCGATTTACGAACGTATGACGAACGGCAGGTGCTTTTCGAGAAAAATGGGGCTGGTTCGCAGATTGTTCGAAAAAGAGCAGCGATTTACGAACGTATGACGAACGACAAGTGCTTTTCGAAAAGAAAATGAGATTTTTCGTAAAATGCTCACCAATTAAGGTCTGTTGGTGTTAGTATTTTTGTGATGAAGAAAAACATCAGAGAAGACTTGTTTTTATATTGTGCTTTCATTTTTGACATGTTAAAATTTGAGCATGGGGAAATTTGTTTATATTGTCGAAGGTATGACATTTCTTCGCGTATTCCTGGGGAAAATGCCTTCAGAAGGAGTGTGATATGTCATGTAACCGTTGGCTGAAGGGCATTTGTCTTGCCCTGTCTTTTACTATTGTTCTGTCTTTATTTCCGAAGAATCTTAAAGCGGATGATCAGACGTCAAAGTATTATTCTGTGAATGAAGAGTGTGAGTTTGAGGTGTCCTCTTCAATCATTTCTTCGTGGGGAAATCACGCGAATCTTAATTTCACGATCACGAATACCGGAAACGAAAAAATAGATAACTGGTACTTCACATTTGACTTATCATATTCGATTGAAAACATCTGGGGCGCAGAGGTTTTTGAAACTGATGGAGCGGGTGTTTATACGATTAAACACATGGGATTTAATCAGGATATTCAACCGGGTCAGTCTGTGAATTTCGGAATGACGGTTGCATCTTCCGGTAACGATCTTGTCAGCGAGTATCCCACATTCTATTTATTGAATACGGAAAAAGCACTGGTTGAGAATTCTTCTTACCGTTTGTCCTATCAGGAGTATTCCAACTGGGGGGCCGGTTTTAATGGAGCTCTGACTCTTTCTAATATTTCTGGAAAATCGATTGATGACTGGCAGCTCTCTTTTTCTGCCAACCGAGTGATAACAGAAGTGTCCGGTGCAGAACTGAGTATAGATGATGACCATTTCGTGATATCGAATAATGGTTCGAATCAGAATGTCGCACCTTATTCCGGGATCAATATGACAATCGTTGGATCCGATTCAAACAACAGCAGCTCTTTGCTGATGCAGGATATTGAAGTTTATTCTGTTAATTGCGCGTATAGCCTGTTTGATGACTTGGATCAGAATGGAATTGCAGATTACAGGGATTTTATGAATGGACAGACAGTAGGACCGGATGTTACTCCGACTCCGACTGCTACTCCTGCACCGACAGTAACACCTACTGATACGCCTACACCCACTGTAACGCCTACTGATACTCCTGCACCCACGCCTACACCGATTCCGGATCTTGATTCGGATGGAGATGGTATCCCGGATGCTGTAGAAATTGAGTTGGGAACAGATCCGTATTCTCCGGATTCTGATGATGATGGTATTGATGATGGACTGGAAGTTCAGATGGGGCTTGATCCGACTTCCGATGATTCAGATGGAGATGGTGTACCGGATGGTCTAGAGGATGATGATGGGGATGGATTATCATTCCTTGAGGAACTTGAGCATGGAACCTACACTTGGTTAGATGACTCTGATGTAGATGGTCTTTCTGATACTGACGAGATCAACCGATATGGAACTGATCCGCTGAATGAAGATACAGATGGCGACGGGATTGAAGACGGAGATGAGGTGAAACTTGGTACTGATCCTCTGGTCCCGGACAGTGACGGCGACGGAATTTCGGATGGAGAAGAAAGATTCCATCAGACAAGAGAAGAAGAGATTTCTAATGCAGAACGTCCAGTAGTAAACAAGGTTGAAATAACTCTTGAGGGTTCAGGCTGTCTGGAGTCCGCGATGACTATCAAGGACCTGTATGGAATTGACAAGTATTCCAGCAATCTTTTTGGACTGATTGGTGTTCCGACAGAGATTGAGTATGCTGGGGAATTTGACGAAGCGACATTAACCTTCTACTACAGCGAAGATCTGTTAGCGTCCACTATGATGAACCTCTCTGATTCCACATATTCTGAAGTTACTAAGGAAGAAGATCTGGGAATTCTCTGGTTTGATGAAGAAAGCGGAATGTACGTTGATTGTGGCGCAGTAGTAGATGCAGAACATGATAAGGTGTCTTGCCAGGTTACCCATTTCAGCCGGTATATGATTTATAACAAGAAGGCATGGGATTATAGATGGAATTATGAATTAGAAGGTGTGAGCATTCCTTCTCCGAATAGCTTAGATGCAAATGGTAGAATTCGGGGAATAGATTATTTCCTCATGTTCCAATATGATGCATCTATGACGGCAGAACAAAAGCAGGCACAGCGTGATTTCTTTTTCACTGTAATTGATAATATGGGACCAAATGACCGTGTACAGTTCCTCTGTTTGGCAGATAACTGGTTGATTGGACCATTCGATGAGGAAACCGGTTTTGTTCCAACTGGTGACAAACAGACAGCAAAAGATGTTTATGATAATCTTCTTTGGTCGGATAAGATGTCACCCACTTCCTGGTGTAGTTTTGGATCGAGTTGTATCGTGCAGGATTTGGGCTGGATCTATATGATGACAAGAACCAGAGACCGTGCTATGGGAGCTAATGGAAACGAGGTTGTTACGATATGCATGGGGAATAATATCTCCAGTTCGGATTATTCACTTCCTGTTTATCAAACATATAGAAATTTCTCTGATGTTTATATTTATTCAGATTATATTGTGGTTTTGCCTGGCGGTATAATTGAGTATCCGAAATTAAAATATTTGGAGCAATGGGGTGGCGGCATTATTGAATGGGATAAGGTAGATGATGCTTATGCGGAATTCTGCAAATGCTATGCTGCTCAGCAAGGAAAAGACGAAGATGGCGATGGGCTCTGGGATGTCCATGAAGCTGCTGGTATGGTTGGTTCAAATGGAATCATCTATTATTCTAGTCCGAGTATTGAGGACGAAGATAATGATGGTAAACCTGATGGACTGGACACAGATAAAGATGGATTACCTGACAAAGAGGAAATGGGACCGCGTGTCGAAGTTCAGGTTACTGAAAAAGGAGAGCTTTATCTCAATGGAGTACAAGTTGAGCCTACAGATATTAAATCGATGCTGAGGTACGGATGCTTTCTCCTTTTCGGAACAGGAAGATGGACTTTCTATGCTGTAAAGAGTGATCCAAATAATGATGACACCGACGGTGATGACGCGAAAGATGGTGTTGATGCAACACCAATGACAGAAAACGGTAAAATTAATTATCTCCTTGTCGGTGAAGATAAGCCAGGGAAAGATGCTATTTCAAGCATGGTTAAGCCCTATCAGCGTTTGTTTAAGAAACAGGGTAAAGATGTTATTACTATTTACTTATGTGAGGGAGATGGTAGCGAATGGGACAATAAACTGGGAACACTTCTTGGTCATAATCCTTCAAGTCACGAGGACATTATGTATGCGTTCTGGCTGCTAGATCGCGATCTTGGGAAAGAGAAACTTTCTAACAAGATTGCTTTTTCTGGAGTGGATACTTTAGTTATTGCAGCACACGGAAGCAATTGCTTGATTGATTTAGGGGCAAGAGATGAAGCTCCTGAACAGATACAGATAGATGAATTGCTTCCCGAAAATACGACGCAGAACCTTAACCCTAAAAGATGGCCCTGCACAGTTGATATTCTGGATATTCAGGCATGTAACTGCGGACGGGATGGCGAAATCGATGGTATTACGAGAACGATGTGCATTGCGCGAGGGTTTGCCGAGAATGAAAAGATTAAAAAGGTATATGCATGGTCTGGCGTATCTATGTTTTCTTCGAAGCCTCCTTTAGGAACGAGTTTTAACGTATTTCCAAATGGTTGCAATTATTCGCCAACCTATCCATCTTCCGCGCATGGAGAGTATTATAGATTTGAAAGAGATAGCGCAGGAGTTGTGCAGAAAACAGCTCTTGGTGATATTATTCTTCCACTTCATTATGACTAAATCATAAAGGAGAAGAACAATGAAAAAAAAGTGGTGCATCTTGTTGTTGTCTTTTTTATTTTGGGTAATTTTGTTTATATGTTTAGCTAAATATTTTGGTTATCTTGGACAACCCGAGTATAAAAAGGTAAGCATTCATCTGCTTAAAGATGTAGATGTCTTCTCAGTAAGCGTGTCACCAAGTGAGTTCCGTGTCAAAGGCTTCGATAAAGGAGAACCAATCCTTTTCTGGTCGATAGAAGATGATAGAGTATTAATCTCGCTAAATAGCGTTTACATTGATATAGAGAAGTCAGTGGTAGAACTGTCGGAGAAATCAGGAACAAAACTGTTGTCTTACAGCGAAAAAGTTTCTTTGTTGCGAGCATTGGCTCGAAATGAAGAAATCGACTTTCATTTTGTTCCCGGTTGTTATAATCCAGTACTGGATGGTATTGAACCTCTATATGACTATATAGATATTAGTGGCCAATATGTGGGACGAATTGTTCTAACTACAGAATACCCAAGTGTGAACAAAGAGGATACTGACGTTGATAATATTCTGAAAAAAGAAAAACAAAATAAGAAGGATTCAACCATTCGTACTATTATTGTGGTGCTTGTAATCGCAGTAGTTTTGGCGGGGGTGGAGTCAATTTTCCTTTTTGGGAAAAAGACGAAAGCATCTAGTTGAGATAAAGATTCGACATGTGTACTCCAAAACATATGCTACAATATACATAAGCAATGAATTTGGAGTTTTATAGTGATTCTTCTTGAAAAAAAATGGCGGCTGCCGGAGACCCCGGATATCGGCGATATGGCGGGTGCAGATGAGTCTGCGCCTTCTTTGCTTGTGCGCCTCCTGGAAAGCCGCGGGATCGATCCCGAGTCCTTTTTTTCGGGAAAAGCACTGGAATGGCACGACCCTTTCCTGATGAATGATATGAATGTTGCCGTCGACCGCATCTGCGAGGCGGTGGCGAAGGGTGAGAAGATGCTGGTTTGCGGCGACTACGACGCGGACGGCGTGACGGCGACCGCGATCCTGATGCTGTTTTTCCGAAAGCTCGGTGCGAACGCCGATTACGTGATCCCGAACCGCCTGAGCGAGGGCTACGGCATTTCCGACGGCCTGCTGGACCGCATCCGCGAGAAGAAGGCCGGCCTGCTGATCACCGTGGACTGCGGCGTTGCCAATGTTGAGGCGGTCGCGCAGCTCGTGTCCGAGGGCATGGACGTTATCGTCACGGACCACCACGAGGTGAAGGATGAGCTTCCCCCGGCGCTGGCCGTGATCGACTGCAA
>JAILHZ010000088.1 GCA_024695545.1 Clostridiales bacterium | reverse complement strand
CCATCAAGGGAAAATGCGAATAATCGAAAAGCACCTGTCGTTTTTTCGATTCAATCATCACGGGAAATCTCAAAATCAAGAAAAACCCTTGTCTCGAGGCGAGAATTATAACACGTGAAATCGACTAAAAACGAAAAACCCCCGACGTCACGTCCCGAAAAGCACACGTGAAACTGACAAAACCAAGAAAAACCCTGACGACGAGCTCCCCGCAAGGCTGAAAAAGACCGAGACAGCCCCTAAAAAGAGCGCAAAAAATCTCCCTGGCGACGAGTTACGCAAAGCGTACAAGTCTGAGTCGCAAGGGAGATATTTTTTCGCTTATTTAAATCAGGCTGTCTCGATCTTCGAAGCCTTCTCCAGGCCCAGCATCTTGACCGCATCTTCTCTCATCTTGAACTTCAGGATCTTACCTGCAGCGTTCATCGGGAATGCATCTACGAATGCAACATAGCGCGGTGTCTTGTGCTTTGCCATGTGATCTTTGACGTACTTCTTGACATCATCTTCGGTCAGTGTGGAACCTTCCTTCTTGATGATGCAGGCCATGATCTCTTCACCGTACTGCTCATCCGGAACACCGATGACCTGAACGTCAGAAACATCAGGATGCGTGTAGATGAACTCTTCGATCTCCTTCGGGTAGATGTTCTCACCACCACGGATGATCATGTCCTTGATACGGCCGGTGATCTTGTAATATCCTTCCGGTGTACGGCGGGCGAGGTCACCTGTGTGCAACCAGCCGTCCTCATCGATCGCAGCCTTGGTTGCCTCAGGCATCTTGTAGTAACCCTTCATGATGTTGTAACCACGGGCGCAGAACTCACCGTCTACGTTATCCGGCAGAACCTCGTTGGTGGCCGGATCTACGATGCGGCACTCAACGCCCGGGAGCTCTTTACCGACAGTCTGAACACGAACTTCGATGGAGTCATCGACACGGCTCTGGGTGCAGCCCGGAGCAGCCTCTGTCTGACCGTAAACGATCGTGATCTCTTTCATGTTCATCTTGTTAACAACGTCTTCCATGACCGGGATCGGGCAGGGAGATCCTGCCATGATACCTGTTCTCATGTAGGAGAAGTCAGTCTGTGCGAAGTCAGGGTTCTCGAGAAGCGCGATGAACATTGTCGGAACACCGTGCATCGCGGTTACGCGGCGTGCGGTAATGGAAGCCAGAACCTTACGCGGTGAGAAGTAATCGAGCGGAACCATCGTAACACCGTGAGTTACGGAAGCAGTCATAGCCAGTACCATACCGAAGCAGTGGAACATCGGCACCTGGATCAGCAGTCTGTCCTCGGTGGAGAGGTTCATGCAGTCACCGATGCACTTACCGTTGTTAAGAACATTGCGATGAGTAAGCATAACGCCCTTCGGGAAACCTGTCGTACCGGATGTGTACTGCATGTTGCAGACTTCGTCCGGCTGAGTCGCATCGATCATAGCACGGAGTTCGGCATCGCTGACCTTGCCGTCTGCGGTCTCAAACTCATCGTCCCAGAAGAAGCAGCCGTCATAGCGGTTGTCGATCGTGATAACGTTCTTCAGGAAAGGCAGTCTCTCGGAGACCATCTCGCCCGGCTTGGATTTCGCAAGTTCAGGGCAGATCTCGTTAACGATCTGTACGTAGTTGATGTCCTTGTAGCCGTCCATCATGACGAGCGTATCGGAATCGGACTGACGCAGCAGGTACTCGATCTCGTGGATCTTGTAAGCGGTATTTACGGTAACGAGTACGGCACCGATACGTACGCAGGCCCAGAATGTCAGGAACCACTGCGGACGGTTGGTGGCCCAGAGTGCGACGTGGGAATCCTTCTTAACGCCCATGGCCATGAGCATCTTGGAAACGCGGTCAACATCATCTCTGAACTCGCTGTATGTTCTTGTGTAATCACGCATGGTGTATGCGAAGGCGGTCTGATCCGGGAACTCGGTGGCAACCTTGTCGAGCATCTGACCGAAAGTCATCTCGACGAGCACGTCTTTCTCGAACATTCTCTGGCCCTGGCCTTTTTCCACATACTTGATGTTGGAAGGAACGACCTCGATCGGTGCCTCCGGACGGACCTCAGTTTTGACTTCCTTCTTGGAAGGTTCGATGACCTTCTTCGTGCCCTTGGTCTTTTCCCAGGTACGAACGAAGTTGATGAACTGCGGGAATACGATTGCTGCGCTCTCGATCTCTTTTGCCCAGCGCTTTACCCACTCGAGGGATACGAATCCGTCGTAGCCGTTCTTGTCGAGAAGCTCGAAAAGTTCTTCCAGCGGAAGATCGCCGTGACCCGGCAGACGGTAAGCCACAGATCCGTCTTCTTCCTTGATGGAATCCTTTACATGGATATAGCAGACATACTTACCGACGTTTGCCCATGTTGTCTCGACGGACTCGCCGAAATAACGGAACGGGTGATGAACGTCCCACAGTACTTTTACATAAGGAGAATCCACTGCCTCGATGAGCTTTCTCAGACGTGCAGTATCAGCATAAACACCGTTGGTCTCAACAAGCAGTGTCACGTTCTTGCCTTCGCACAGAGGTGCCAGTTCCTTAAGCTCAGCAACGATCTTCTCATCGTCGACTTCGCCCTCCGGTGCCGGATGTGCATCCGCGAGGATACGGACATAAGGAGCGCCGCACTTGTTGGCAAGTTCTACATATTCACTGATCTCGGACGGAGCGATCTTGGCGCCGTCTTCGTAAGCCAGTACACAGTTAGAGGAGAAGCATGGAATCTCCAGACCAAGCTTTCTAAGGTTCTCCATGGTGTGGTCCACTTCCGACGGAAGGAACGGCTTTGCATGGGACGCAGTGATCTCTTCACCGAGTCCTCTGATCTCGATACCTGCATAGCCAAGGTCATGGGCCATCGGATAGATATCCTTCCAGGACCACTCGGGGCATGCCAACGTAGAAAAAGCAAGTTTCATCGCCATTTCGAAAACCTCCGGTTAAAAAAGCCGTGATACTGTTTTCACAGATTATCACAGCGTAGGATTATTTAACGGGATTAGCATACACCCAAAAAAACAGAAAAGAAACGGAAAAAAGTGCTTTTGCCGAATAAAGGCAAAAAAGCGGAAGAAAACGCAAACTCCTATGACCTTACAAGGTAATTCTGCAGGAAAAGCACCCGTCCGGACTTCGTTTCTGCACGCATTTCTTAGTGCGCGTCTGCCACTGCTCCGGCGCTGAAAATCTGGGTGATCTCATTCTCCATGATCGGGCGGCCCCAGATGTTGCCCTGGACGAAATCGCACTGGTACTTCGTCAGGATATCGAGCTGGCGTCTGTCGTCAACACCCTCGGCGACGACCTTGATCTTCATCTGGTGCACAAGACCGATGATCGAGCCGACCATGAGGCGCTGGGCATTCTTGATCGGGAGTTCATCGACGAAGGACTTATCGATCTTCAGTACGTTAATCGGGAGCTGCTGGAGATAGTTCAGGGAAGAATAGCCGGTACCGAAGTCATCGAGTGCGACCGTGATACCCATCGCAGAGATCTCCTTCAGGACTTTGACAGCATAGTCGACGTTGGATACCATGACGGATTCCGTGACCTCGAACTCGAGATTCTTCGTATCGACACCGGTGTTCTTGATGATCTTCTTGACGGACTGAAGGAACATCGGACTCATCAGCTGTACAGCAGAAATGTTGACAGACATGATACCGTCCCAGTTATTGGCTGCCTTGATGCGGTTCAGAGCGAGGCAGGCCGACTCGAGGACCCACTCACCTAAGGGAACGATGAAGCCTACAGACTCGGCGACCGGGATGAATTCTGTCGGCGGGACTTCGCCGAATCTCTCGGAATTCCAGCGGCAGAGCGCCTCGAATCCTCTGAGTTTTCTCTCCTTCATATCATACTGCGGCTGGAAGCACAGGTAGAGTTCCCGGTTCTTGATCGCAGAAAGCAGACGGCTCTCATACTTCATCTTGCGCATGATGTCGTCCTTCATCTCTTTTCTGTAGAACTGCACCATGTTCTTGCCGTAATCCTTCGCCTTATACATCGCGGTCTCGGCGCACTTGATCAGCTCTGCGGAAGTCGTTCCGTCCTGCGGGAAGAAGGACACGCCGAAGCTGGCGGTTACAGTATATTCGGAATCTTCGATATTAAACGGCTTCGCGAGTGTATCGCGCAGGCTCTCGACATAATTGAGCATATCCTCGTCCGAAAACTGGCGCTGTACTACGATCGCAAATTCGTCACCGCCCCAGCGGCCGATCATGTCTTCCTGATCGATACTCGATGTCAGACGGGATGCCGCAGACTGCAGGACCAGATCGCCGACCTTATGACCCATGGAATCATTGATGGTCTTAAAGTTATCAAGATCAACATAGATCAGGGCGAAAGGCATATTCTTATTGGAAAGAAGTGAGATCAGAAGATCCATGCGGTCGGTGATCTTCACGCGGTTTGGAAGCCCGGTTACCGTATCAAAATGGTTCATCTGATAGAGGCGCTCCTCGTTTTCTTTCATCGCACGGTTATATTCGGAAAGCAGTGTATTCTGGCGCTTCGTCTCTTCTTCTCTCTTCTTGAGGTCAGAGTTCGCTTTCTCGAGTTCTTCGGTCTTCGCCTCGACCCGCTCGATCTCATGGGCGACCCTGCGGTTATACGCCAGGATGATGCCGACGATGATCAGGCTCAGGACCGTGCTTGCCAGACCGTTCAGTGCGAAAGTATCTTCGAACCGGGCCATTGCCACGATCGTCGCAACGATCTGCAGTACCGACACTACGATCACTGCGTAAAAACCCTTCATGCTCTGGGACTGGACGATCAGGATCGAGAGCATAAGCTGCACGAGGGAGAAAACTCCACGGAAAGGGACTAGGAAATCAAGTGCGGAAACAGAACCAACTAATGCATTTAATACGACAAAGAGAAGGAACAAAATCACATATGCGGCGATCTTTAACGCAGCAAAACGATGATTCTCTGCAGAATGCAGTCTGGTATCGACGAATCTTTCCATGAAGGATGATTCGTCCGCTCGAACTTCTCTGTTATCCATATCTTGCGCCATATCTGCCCCCACTCCCATAGTAAATATACGCAATTCCAATTATGCACGAAAAACCAGTGAAATACAGGTTCTTTTCGAAAAATGTTTGAAAATTGAAACATTCCGTCTGCCTAATGGTATAATTTTTTTCAATTATAGTAAATGCAAATAATTTGATTTTTAGGAGTTTTTATGTTCTTACCAAAGGCCGCCATCTTCGATCTCGATGGTACTCTCTTCGATTCTATGTCTGTCTGGAAGAAGATCGACACAGAATTTCTTGCCGCCCGGGGGCATGTTGCGACGCAGGATTATACCGACGCAATCAAGTGTATGGGCTGGGATGAGGGCGCCCGGTACACGATCGACAGATACGGCTTAACAGAAACTCCGGAAGAAGTGATCGCCGCCTGGTTCGAAATGTCGGAGGATTATTACCGGACAAAGATTCCGATGAAACCGTTTTCGAAAGAGTACCTTTTCTTTCTTCACGAGCATGGTGTGCCGATGGCCGTCGCCACTTCCATGGAGCCGAAGCACAATATCGATGTCGTGATCGATGCCAACGGACTGCGTCCCCTCTTTCAGAACATCACTCTGAATTCCGAGGTCTCACGCGGCAAAGGCTTCCCGGACATCTATCTTCTCGCCGCATCCCGTCTCGGCGTTGACCCTTCCGAATGCGCGGTGTTCGAGGATATCCTCGCCGCAGTCAGAGGCGCGAAGAAGGGCGGTTTTCAGACCGTAGCCATCTTCGACGAGCTCTCCTCCGGCGAATGGAGCGATATGCAAAAAGAAGCGGACATTGCCGTCCGCTCCTGGAAAGAACTTATGGAATAACGGATCTCCTCCGGAAAAGCACTCCCGTCAGATAAATAAGTGGATAATCCACCATACCAGGCTGAATGCCATAGCGGTGATCAGGAGTGCGATCACAATGTAGACCACAAGCGAGATCAGTCCCAGGATCCATCCCAGTTTTGCAATGCTGCTCTTCGGTCCGCCGGATGCATGTCCGATGATTCCCAGAATGATTGCCACAAGGCTGGTGATAAACAGCGGGTTGATGATAAAGCTGAGCATACCGAACATCAGCGCAAGAACACAAAGACCGTCGTGATCCGGCTTGTCCGGGTTCGCGAGCTTCTCGGCATATGCCTGCCGGTCCTTGTCATTCATCGGGAAAGTATTGGTATAGTTGCTTCTCTTCGGATCAGGGTTACTCTTGAGGGAAGTCGAAAGTCCTGCGCCTTCTGCACTCTGTGAAGGCACGCTCTGCGGAACCGGAGGGATGCTGTCAGCGGCCGGCGTGTTCTCTTCGTCCTCAACTGACGGAGAAGGCTGCTGCCCCACCTGAATCGTCGGATCCGGAAAAACATCCAGTGCTTTTCCACAGACCTGACAGAACGGAGTTCCATCCTCGTTAACGTGCTTACAGTACTTGCAGATCGACATTTGCGGTCCTCCGGTTACTTGTTATAGAGTTTCTTCTTCGCGTACTCGGGCTCGCATGTGATGTTGATGCCGAGCTTTCTGAATACGCCCTCGTCCACGCCCGAAAGGATCGTGGTGGAGTGTGCGTCACTGTGGCGCAGGTTATTGATCTGCTGCATAGCAAGTTCAGCAACCGGGTTCGTCGCGGCACTCATCGCCAGCGCGATCAGGACTTCATCGGTATGCAGTCTCGGGTTATGGTTGCCCATGTGGTTGATCTTCAGATCCTGGATCGGCTCGATAACGTTAGGTGAGATGAGCGGGATCTCATGCTGGATACCGCCGAGGACCTTCAGTGCGTTCAGAAGAACAGCAGCCGAAGCGCCCAGGAACTCGGAGTTCTTACCGGTTACGATCTGTCCGTCCGGAAGCTCAAGAGCGACAGCCGGACCATGTGTGGACTCGGCACGGACGAGCGCGGCGGAAACGACACGGCGGTCATTGACCTCGATGCCGGACTTATTCATCAGCAGCTCGATCTTGCTGACATCCTGACCTTCGGACAGACCCTGACGGACCATGCACTTAGCCTGGAAGTATCTTCTGATGATCTCCTGCTTGCTGGCTTCTCTGCATGCTTCGTCATCAACGATCGCGAATCCCGCCATGTTAACGCCCATGTCCGTCGGGCTCTTGTACGGGGACTCACCGTAGATCTTCTCGAAGATCGCATTAACGACCGGGAAGATCTCGACGTCACGGTTGTAGTTAACTGTGGTCTCACCGTATGCCTCGAGGTGGAACGGGTCGATCATGTTGACGTCTGCGAGGTCAGCAGTAGCTGCTTCATATGCGATATTTACCGGGTGGGTCAGCGGCAGGCTCCAGATCGGGAATGTCTCGAACTTCGCGTAGCCGGCCTTGATGCCTCTTCTGTTCTCGTGATAAAGCTGGGACAGGCAGGTCGCCATCTTTCCGGAACCCGGGCCCGGTGCGGTAACGACAACGAGCGAACGTGTCGTCTCGATATATTCATTCTTACCGTAGCCTTCGTCGCTGACGATCAGCGGAACGTTCAGCGGGTAGCCCGCGATCGGATACTGCTTATATACCTTGATGCCCAGCTGGTGCAGTCTCTTAGCGAACTGCTCAGCCAGAGGCTGGTTGGTGTACTGGGTGATCGTGACGGAGCCGACATAGAGTCCGATCTCGGTGAAAGCATCGATCAGGCGGAGCACTTCCTGGTCGTATGTGATGCCGAGGTCACCTCTTCTCTTATTCTTCTCGATCGCGTCCGCGTTGATCGCGATGACGATCTCGACCTCGTCCTTGAGCTCTAAGAGCATCTTTACCTTGCTGTCCGGCTCAAAACCCGGGAGAACACGGGAAGCGTGGTAGTCATCGAAGAGCTTGCCGCCGAACTCCAGATACAGCTTGCCGCCGAACTTTCCGATTCGATCGCGGATCTTCTGCGACTGCATCTGCACGTACTTTTCATTGCTAAAGCCTTCTTTAAACATACTTTTCACGCCCCTTTACGCCAAAGCTTCCGGCATCTTCTGCCTTCTTCTAATACAAATAAAAAGAGCTTCTCGCGAACATTTCTTGAGAAGCCCGTCAGCCTTTTCAACGGCTCTTTGCAATTATAACACATTTTGATATCCTGTCTACATAACAATCCGTCAAAAAGGAAGTACTTTTCTATGCGATTTCTGATTCAAAGAGTGACCTCTGCCAAAGTCGATGTTGAGGGGCAGACCGTAGGTGCCATTGACCACGGATTCCTCGTATTTATCGGGGTTTGCGGCACTGACACCAGGGAGATTGCCGACGCGATGGTCAAGAAACTTCTAGGTCTTCGGATCTTCCGTGACGAGGAGGGAAAGACCAACAAGAGCCTTTCAGATGTTGACGGAAGTCTCCTTCTCATTTCCCAGTTCACACTCTATGCGGACTGCCACCACGGCAACCGTCCTTCGTTCATCAATGCCGGTGCGCCGGATCTGGCCAATGAACTCTACGAATACATCATCGAGTCCTGCCGCCCGCATGTAAAAGCTGTCGCGACAGGTGTTTTTGGTGCGGATATGGCCGTTTCCATCGAGAACCAGGGACCGTTCACCATCATGCTCGACAGCGAGGAGATCGTGAAGAAGAAGTAACCCCCGTTGTTGAAATCCATACGGGTTGTAAGTATAATGTTTCCTGTTCGATGCTTCGATCGTTCAACGGATAGGACTGCAGTTTCCGGTACTGCCAATGCGGGTTCGATTCCTGCTCGGAGCGCCATTTTGACAAGACAACGTCTCCATGCTCAAGGCATAAGCTGGGGACGTTTCTTTTTCTCTTCAAAGGGAAAAACCGCATCGCATAAAACTGAAAGATATCAGGAGGTTTTCCATGTCACAGGACTGCTACATCATGACCGACGACCATTATTTCCGCTACCGTACGGGAGCGATCATCGTACGCGATGGAAAGATGCTTTTCGTACAGAATATCCTGTCCGATTATTTCTACATGATCGGCGGCGCGGTGCATCTCGGCGAGACCTCGCAGAACTGCATCGAGCGTGAAGTCTTCGAGGAGACGGGTGTCCCCTGCAAGGCGGTCCGCTGCGCCATCATCTGCGAGAACTTCTTTAACGGGGACCGTCTCGATGAGAGGATCGCCGGCAAGAAATGCCATGTCATGGAATTCTATTACCTGATGGAAGCACCAGCGGACAGTGCTTTTTCCACGGAAACGGATACCAGCGAGAAACTTGTGTGGCTCCCGCTTGACGAACTCGACAAGTACGATGTCCGCCCGATCATGCTGAAGAAGCTTCTCAACGAAGCCATATCAAGCGACTCGGTGATGCACGTCGTGAACAACGATATCGGCTACGAGTCTTGACTCTCCCCCTGGGGCACCCTTTACGATTGAAGCATGCTGTTTCCGCAGAAAGCGGAAGAAAGGAGCTTTATTATGGGCTATTTTATGGACCTTCGAAAAGAACTGGGGCATCGCGCACTCATTATGTCCGGTGCATGCATCATCTTCGTAAATGAAAAGAATGAGATCCTGCTTCAGCAGCGGGAAGACAACAAACTCTGGGGATACCCGGGCGGCTCGCTGGAACTCGGGGAAAGCTTTGAGCAGGCGGCTATTAGAGAGGCCTTTGAGGAGACCGGTCTGATCGCCGACGAACTCGAATTCTTCACAACAGAATCCGGCGAATCCACTCACCATTTCTATCCGAACGGCGACGAGGTCTATGTTGCCGGCCTGGTCTATATGTGCCGCAAGTATCACGGCGAAATGAAGATCCAGGAAGAGGAAGTCCTGCAGCAGCGCTTCTTCGCGGAGGACGAGCTTCCGGAAGAGATGGATCCGCTGAATGACCGGATCATCCGGGAAGCATTCAGGACAATAAACGGCCGCGCCTGATCCCGGACAGCTGCAGGCAGAATTAATTCAACGCAAACAGAAAGAGACCGTTTCGCACTTTCATGCGGAACGGTCTTTTCGGAGGGTATAGATTACAAATGATCTGGCTTCTTATCCTTCGATCTCCTCGGTCTTGTAGATGAACTTAACAGTTCCGTCCATGCCGTCGGCAATACCGGAGAAGTTGATGTAATCCTTCGAAACTTCTGTGATCACGCGGACACGGCTAAGGAGCGCGGCGAGGTCGCCATCCAGAAGTTCAACCAGTTTCTGGATGCCCTTCTCATCAAATTCCTTAAGGCCATCGTTCAGCTGCATCGAGCCGTCACGGAGCTGTGTGACACCATCGACCAGTGCCGGGAGACCATCCTTCAGAGTCAGGACACCATCACAGAGTTCCGCCATACCTTCCGCAACCTGCGCAGTACCTTTCTTCAGGTCCGCAGTACCCTTTTTCAGTTCACCGGCGCCGGCGGTTGCCTTACCGACTGCTGCAGTGTAGTCGAGAAGTCCAAGATAGAAAGTGTTATAGCTGTCGAGGCTTGCCTTCAGCTGGATGACCTTCTTCGCGCCGTCCGAAGCCTCCGCGAGCTTAGTCTGTACTTCATCACCGGACATCGTCTCGGAGATTGCCTTCTTCACCTGTGCCTCGGTATTCTGACCGATCAGGGTCTTGATATCACTGCTGTTCATCGTCTCGGAGATCTTCGAGCTAATGAGCGCCTTTACATCGGAGGACTCCATCTGCTGGTCCACCGCCGCGCTGATCTTACCCTTCACTTCCGCTGTCTCCATCTGCGCATCCGTATTCTGCGAGATCAGTGCTTTTACATCGGAAGAAGCCATCTGCTGACTGATCGCACCTTCGATCTGCTGCTGTGTCGCAGCGTCGACCGCGCCTGCAGCAACTGCTGCATCGTAATCGGCTTTACTCATTCCCGTCGCACTCAAGATCACCTGTTCTGCGACGTTTGCGCGTACGCTTGCCTCCACTGCGGCAGCGACCTGTTCACGCACGGTCTCAGCGACCTTCTCTTCCACGCCGGCTTTCACTCCGGATCTGACCTGCGATTCCACTTCAGCCTGAACGGCAGCTGTGACCTGCGATTTAATGTAGTCACGTTTTGCCTCGACCGCGGAAGTAACAGTCTGGAGCGCTTGCTGATAGACCGCCGTATCGTCCAGAGAATTGATGACTCCGTTCAGAACATCCGCGTAGTTGCCGACCGTCATCTTCGGAACCGACAGACCGGATGCCGTGAGCTGCTCCTGCGCCGTAGCCAGAAGAGATTCGAAAACCTTCTTCGCGCCGGCGTTCAAATCAGCGGAGTGGGAATTCAGTTCACTCATGCCGTCATAAAGCTGGCTCGTGCCCTTCGATACCTTACCGGCACCGTCATCGACCGCCGCAGTACCGTCCTTTAACTTCTGTGCGCCCTCGGCCAGTTTATCCACACCGGCAACAATTTCTTCGGACTTCGTCAGAAGTGTGCAAAGACCGTCATAGATCTTCGAAGAACCGTCGGTCAGCTGGCTCATGGCAGTGGTCAGTTCCTGAAGCGATCCGTTCAGATCGAGATCGGAAAGCGATGTGTTCTTATCCATATCGATCTGGTTGACCAGTTCCGTGGTCGCAATCGTGACGGTCATTCCGAGACTGAAGTTCACGCAGTCCGCGGAGATCTCCACAGAGTCCGGGATCGCCAGTTTGTCCGATGTAATTCCGAGATCCTCAGCCAGGCCCGGGAACGCAAATCCGATCACGACCGTACGGCTTCCGTCGTTGACGATCTTACCGTTGGAGACTTCCACATTTGAGAAAACACTATTGTCGAAGATCACGCCGGTCAGCATGGTAAAAGGCACGTAGATCTTCTCCTGCTTTCCGTCGATCTCCTTCATCTCATAAGCGTTATTCGTGTATTCGTAACGGATCGTCACACGTCCGCTCTTGCCGGGAAGTTCATCCGGGGAGATCGGGGATCCGTCGAGAAGGTAGGACACCTTCATGTCGACCGGAAGCTCCTTGCTGATATTGCCCTGATAGTAGACATCGTCATTCGTCGTATCCCATACACGCGTATTGTCGCCGCCCATCGTGAAGCTCTCGCCGTCTTTCAGAACGGAGATATCCTGCAGTTCGGACACATCCGTGATGTCTGTCTTTCCGGCGGTATTCCGGATCCAGTCACTGACGATGACTTTCTGTACCGTGCCGTCTTTTCCGGCAATTACATATACCGTTTCTTCTTTAAAAGCACTGCCCGCCGATGGTGTTTTTGTCGTGGTGTCCATGTAGCGAAGGAGGTCATCGGACGAGCTGATTCCGCTGCCGTTAACTCCGGAATCCGGAGCCTGGGCAGATACAGCCGGCCGAGGTGCTTTTGACTTCGAGGAGTAATATGCCGCGGCGGCCGCACCGCCTGCTCCCATCGACAGGATACTCGCGCCGATCAGAAGCGCCAGAGTTTTATTTGCCATAGTGTTTATCGTATTCATACATATTGCTCCTTTCTTGAGTCGGAAAGTGTTTGTTTATCACAGTTTTTCATGCCGGCAGTCGTCTTCTTGATCAATCCGTCAAAAGCCATCAGCATCGAAGGCAGGATCAGGATGACCAGAAGCATACTGACGAGCGCGCCTCTTGCGAGGAGGATACACATGGAACTGATCATGTCGACATCCGAGTAGATCGCAACACCGATGGTCGCTGCGAAAAGTCCTGTACCGGATACGAGGATGGACGGGATCGATGTGCGAAGCGCAGTCCATACCGCGTCTTTTCTGTGAAGTCCTCGCATACGCTCTTCTTTATATCTGGTCGTCATCAGGATCGCGTAATCGACGGTCGCGCCGAGCTGGATCGTACTGATGAAGATCGGTCCGACGAACGGCATGCTCGCTCCCGTCAGGTGCGGGATACCGAGGTTGATGAAGATCGCAAGTTCAATGACCGAGATCAGGAGGAACGGCAGCGACAGGCTCTTCGTGACGATCGCGATGATGAGGAATACCAGTAAGACTGATACGATGTTGACGGTACGGAAGTCGACATCCGTCGTCTCGATCAGATCCTTTGTACAAGGTCCTTCACC
The DNA here is from genome assembly GCA_024695545.1 of Clostridiales bacterium. The sequence continues at coordinate 1,119 of JAILHZ010000088.1, read as the reverse complement.
GATGAGGAGACCCTTCGGGTCATGCTTTTTCAGGATCGCATTCAGCTGGTCGATCTGATCGTTCAGTTCGTCAGTCGCAAGACCGTACTGCGAGTTGATCAGCATCAGCTCCCACTTGTCACTCTTCAGGATTCCGGTAAGAGAATGCGGAAGCACTTCCTGCGGAACGTCCGCGCCAAGCAGGGATTCCATAGACAGGACATAGTTGACGCCTTCGACCTTTTCCATCTCCTCGACCATGACTCTCGCCACCATCGGATCGAGCGTCGAATCCGTCAGCACCATTACCTGGGTAGCCATATGGAAATCATCCTTGAGTTTATTGTTGGCAACGACATTCGGCATGTCCTGCGGAATCGACTCGGAGATATCGTAGTAGACTTCGTTGCCGGCTTTCTTATAGCAGTAGAAAGACGGGACGATCAGGATCGCGAAGATCAGGAGGAACACCGGGAAGATTTTGACGATCCCCTTGGAAATCTTGCCGCCGGTCGGGATAAGCGATCTGTGTCTGCTCTTCTGAAGCGGCTTATCCAGCACCAGGATCAGGGCCGGAAGTACGGTCACGCATCCGATAACGCCGATGATAACACCCTTTGCCATAACCAGGCCCAGGTCGCGGCCCATGGTGAAGCTCATGAAGCACAGCGCGATAAATCCGGCGACGGTCGTAACGGAACTTCCGATAACGCTCGCCAGCGTCTCACGGATCGCGACCGTCATCGCTTCCTTATTATCTGAGAACCTCTCGCGCTGCTCGTTGTAGCTGTGCCACAGGAAGATGGAGTAGTCCATGGTGACCGCCAGCTGAAGGACGGCAGAGAGTGCTTTTGTAATATAGGAGATCTCGCCGAAGAAAATATTCGAACCGAGATTCAGAAGGATCATCATGCCGATCGACAGCAGGAATACGATCGGCGCCAGGAAACTGTCCAGCAGGAGCATCATCGCGAAGAGCGCAAGTATGACCGCGATGGCTACATAGATCGGTTCCTCTCTCTCGCACAGTTCCTTGAGGTCCGTAACAAGAGCGGACATACCGGATACGAAGCACTCCTTATCGGCGATCTTCCGGATCTCGGCGATTGCCTGCATCGTCTCGTCGGCGGATGTGGATGT
>JAILHZ010000067.1 GCA_024695545.1 Clostridiales bacterium | reverse complement strand
AACAGGCTTATGTTCATGAGAAGGACGCTGTTTATCAGAAGTATAAGATCTATGACTTGATGAACTCTCTGATTTCAGTTGAGACTGAAGAAAATGACCTGTCCGCATTTAAGAAATATATTGAAGACGAGAAAAAGAAAGATGACAGTAAGCTTGCGAACGCTCTTTCCGGTGTTCAGTATTCGTATGATCTGAATCTTGCTATCTATACGAAGAATGTTGAGGGCAAGATCATTCACTCCGATACTGATGAACTCATGTCCGCTCTCATGGGCGAGTATATGAAGTCTATGTTTAATGTAGATATGTCCAGTATGTCTACACAGAACTCTCAGTCTTCCCAGCTGATGGGCAGTTCCATGACACTCTGGAGTGAGCTTCTTCCGGGTAGGAACGGTGAAGCTACTAACCCCGTTACTCACAAGCAGTACGATGTAGTTTATGGCCGCTGGCCGGAAGCCTATGACGAGATAGTGCTTTTCCTGGATGATAATAATGAAGTCAATGACTATACGCTTTATGCGCTCGGTTTAAAGACTGAAGAAGAAATCACAACGATGATGAAGTCTGCAATGAACAAGCAGCCTCTGAATTATACTGATCAGCACTGGTCTTATGAAGAGATCTGCAACCTCGAGTTCCGTTCGGTATTCCCGAGCAGCTGCTGGACTTTCGATCCTACCTCGGGTCTTTACACAGACCTTCGCGAGTCAGATCAGGGCCTTCAGTATCTCTATGATAACGGACTTGCACTGAAGGTTGTTGGTATCGTCCGTCCGAATGAAGATGCGGTTTCTACATCTCATCACGGTACGATCGGTTACACTCACATGCTGACTGAATACATCATCTCCGAAAGCCAGAATACTGAGGCAATTAAAGCTCAGAAGAAGAACCAGAAGATAGATGTAACTTCCGGTCTCCCGTTCAAGGATGAGAATGCTGCTGTTACCGAGACTGAGAAGGCGGCGTACTTTAGGAAGTATGTATCTGAACTCGATGATCAGGGCAAGGCAGATCTTTATGTTAAGGTTATGAGCATCCCGACAGAAAAGAGCATTCAGGATTACGTAAATATGTCTCTTTCCCAGCTCGACCGTACGACAATGGAAGCCATGATGATGGAGCAGATGACCACGGAAATGGGCATGGATGAGGCTACCGTTAAGGGATACATTGCTCAGATGTCTGATGACGACATGAAGAAGACATTTGAAAAGGGCATCCGTGAGAAGTATCTTGCCGAATATGCTGCAAAGATGGAGCAGGAACTTAAGACTAAAACACCTTCCGAACTTGCTGCTGCACTTGATCAGAACATGCAGAATTTCGATGAAGCAGCTTGTGCAGGTTTCTATGACAGCATTCTTGAATTTTCGCCCTTCACATACGATTACAACCTGATCCGTCTGGGTTGTCTGGATCTGGATGTTCCTTCCTCGATCCGTCTGTATGCGAACTCCTTTGAGAACAAGGACACAGTTGTTGACTGTATCGACGAGTATAACGCAACCGTTCCGGAGCTTCAGAGACTGAAGTACACGGACTACATCGGAATCCTGATGTCTTCGGTAACCACGATTATCGACGCGATCACATACGTGCTTATTGCATTCGTTGCTGTATCTCTCATAGTATCCTCGATCATGATCGGTGTTATCACCCTGATCTCTGTTCAGGAGAGAACCAAGGAGATCGGTATCCTCCGTTCTCTCGGTGCTTCGAAGAAGAATGTCTCCAGAATGTTTAACGCGGAGACGATCATTATCGGATTCACGTCAGGCTTGCTTGGTGTCATCATAACGTATCTGTTGCTGATACCGATCAATATCATTGTTCACAGTCTGACCGGACTTTACAATCTGACGGGTGTCCTGCCGATCCCGACAGCCCTTATCCTTATCACGATCAGTATGCTGCTGACACTTATCGCCGGTATTATCCCGTCACGTTCGGCAGCGAAGAAGGATCCGGTTGTGGCTCTCCGTACAGAGTAATCGATCTGATTCTTTCGATCAAAACCAGAAGTCTTCCGTGTTGCTTTAAACGGCACGGAAGACTTTTTTCTTATCTTCGCAATAAGCTATAATGTAAGTGCTGATTTTGTATTTCAGGAGTATTTATGCCACGGGTTTATCTCGACAATGCAGCAACAACTAAGATCTTTCCTGAGGCTCTCGATGCCATGATGAACGCGTATTCCGAGTTCAGAAATCCCTCGTCTGTGCATCGTGAAGGTCAGTCTGCGCGAAAAGCACTGGAAGAAGCCAGGGACTGCATCGCTTCGTGTCTTCACTGTGATCCTGCGGAACTGTATTTTACTTCCGGCGGAACAGAATCCGACAACTGGGCGGTCCGCTGTGCAGGGAGGAAGGGGACACATATCATAGCATCCTCTATCGAGCATCCCGCGGTTCTTCGTGCATGCGAAGAGATGGAGAAGACCGGGTGTCGTGTCACGTATCTTCCTGTAGATAAAACCGGCGTAGTATCTGCTTCTGATCTTGAAGATGCATTTACTCAGGATACATCTCTGGTCTCCATCATGATGGCCAATAATGAGATCGGTACGATCCAGAACATAGCTGAACTTGCGAGGATCACACATGCTAACGGGGCTCTGTTTCACACAGATTCTGTTCAGGCTGTTGGCACTATTCCTGTTGATTTTAAAGCCCTTAATGCAGATCTGCTTTCGTTCTCTGCACATAAGTTTAACGGTCCTAAAGGCGTTGGCGGCCTTATCGTACGTAAAGGTGTAGAACTACCGTCTTTTATTGTCGGGGGATCGCAGGAATTCCGCCATCGTGCGGGAACGGAAAACGTACCGGGCATTATCGGTATGGCAAAAGCGCTTGAGCTTGCAACAGAGAATATGGAGCAGGCATCTTCCCGCATCCGAGGCCTTTCTGATCTTCTTCGAAATGAGATAAAGAAAGTATGTCCGCAAGTGCTTTTCCATGGAAATGAATCTTATGCTCATCCGGGAATCGTGAACTTATATGTTCCTGGGATGGATGGGGAGAAGACACTGCTTCTTCTGGATGTGAAGGGCTTTGCCTGTTCTGGCGGAGCCGCATGTTCTTCCAAGGACAGTACTGTTTCACATGTGCTGACGGCAATCGGTGCATCAACAGAAGAAGCGAAGAATTCACTGCGTATCAGTATAGGCGCTGATAATACTGAAGAAGAGATATTATTTTTTGTTTCGGCATTTTCTTCAATATTGCGGGAATCCCTTTCCGGTAGGAAATAGATGTCGAAAAAACTTATTAAGGAGAAGCGTAAGTTAATGCAGAAACTAAGACCCGAGATCCATTTCACGCCTGAAAATGGCTGGATGAATGACCCGAACGGTCCTGTTTTCTTTAAAGGGAAATATCACCTTTTCTACCAGCACGATCCGGCTTCGCTGGTCTGGGACACCATGCACTGGGGACATGCCGTTTCTGATGATCTGATCCACTGGAAATACCTCCCGATTGCTCTTTATCCAGATGAGATGGGCGTTATCTATTCAGGATGCTGTTTCGTGGACGAAGAGAATATCACAGGTTTCGGAACGAAGGAAGATCCACCGCTTCTGGCATTCTATACGTCACATCATATGGAGACTCTTCGGGAAATGCAGTGTATGGCCTGGAGTACGGATGGCGTGACATTTCATAAGTACGAAGAAAACCCGATAATTCCGGGAAAAGAACATACTCCTGCAAGAGATCCTCAAGTGTTCAGAAACAGGATCCTTGGCGGATATTCATTGATTCTGACCCGCGAATCCGAGGTGTCGTTTTATCATTCCGATGACCTGATCCACTGGAAAAGCACCGGTAGCTTTACTCTTCCTGAATATGCGCTTTCAGGCATGATCGAGTGTCCTTGTATGTTCCGTGCAAATGTTAAGGATCTAAGCGGAAAAAGCATGGAGAAATATGTTCTGATGCTGAGCATGGATGTGCCGGATTCCGAATTTGTGAAATTCCCGGATGAGGGTGTTCCACATAACCGAGTCATGCAGTATTTTATCGGAACGTTTGACGGAAGTGTCTTCATTGCAGATGAGGAGCAGAAAGATGTTCTTCTTGTTGATTACGGGCCGGACTTTTATGCAGGAACGATCTTTTCCAATGTGGAGGATACGATCCTGATTGCATGGCTCGGTGATTTTTCTGATGGAGCCAGATCAGTACCGACCGAAAATGAAGGATTCCGTGGCATGATGTGTTTGCCGAGAAAACTGACTCTCCGGATGACTGATAAGGGGATCCGTCTTCATCATCATTTCTTCCCGAAAGGGTATGAGAATGAATCGGAAATATCAGATACGGTCATTTCAGAGAAGCTGGAAGAGAACGGCCTGATGCCTGTCACCTCAATAATAGAGGTATACTGACTGAATAATTTTTCTACATATATAGAATTTTGCAACAGATTCAAATTCTACCTCGTCTTATTAGCATAAAGAGAGAAGGGGAGAGACTTATGAATCGACGATTGATCTGCGTTTTTATTTCTTTAACTATTCTTACCTGCACGGCTGCCGGATGCAGAAAGAAAACTGAAGCTCACGGCAAAGTAACCGATTATTCAGTAAAAGTGCAAATGGTATCAGACTCTGAACGCGATTCTGATGATTCTCCGATTGATTCATCTGATTCCACAAGTGCTGCAGAAGATACTGCGGAGACAACCTCATATAAAGATGGAGAGCTTGATCCGGACCGGGTGCTTTTCACGCATGAATATACGAATATGGCGTGGGGATATCAGAGCGAGGTCATCGTGGTTATGGGCGACGGGCGCTATTATGTCACTTCCAATAAAGTATCTGATAGTGCAAGTGGGGATTATGATTCCCGGCTTGCCGAAAATATCAAGGCAGTAACACAGACAGAAGCCGAGGTCTTTGTAGAACATGACTATCTGATGAAGATGGATATGGTTGCATCACAGGTAGATCCTAATGCAAGAAAAACATCTGAATATGCGATGAATGATTATGGTCAGGAAAACCTTTACTACTGGGATGAAAACGGGAACAAGGTCCTGTGTGCCAGTAAAGGTGATGTAAAGTATACGATCGATGATTCAAATGCTAAAGATGTTGAACAATTATGGGAGCATCTTTTCGAACATCTGACGGATGCAAATGGTAATGGTCCGGTTCAGGTCTATGCGGATTACTCTGCGCCAATCAAGACGATTCATTGCGGCTATGTGGAACTTCCCGACGGCAGTTCCGGCAAGTATGTATTTAAGAATTATGACGAGTTCATGAAAGCGGCAGAAGAATGGGGCCTTGATCTTGATGAATTGAATATCACTTCTAACGCTTATTATCTTAATCAGCCTGTATTCGTTCAGTTTGATCTTTTCAACACAATGGGTCATAACAGAGAATACTTCGTACTTGCCACAGATGGCGATAGTTATTTCTTTATTAAGTCGAAGAATTGCTCCGACCCGGCACCGGATGATATGGTGCCGCAGGCACTCGATGGTTTTGTTACAGTCGGCATCTGTACCGCGCCTGATATTGATCCGGATCTAACTGGTATAAAGACTGAAGATGGATCAGAATGGGAGTTGTACAAAGCCTCCTAAAAGATATTTATACCTGCTGTATCTCCTTTATCTCCCGTTGCGATGGTATAATTGATTTATCAATTATCGTAACGGGAGATTTATTAGTGAACGTTGTTTACGGAGAAAAAACAGATATAAGAGCATGGATGGATCTGGTCCGCCTTGTCAGAGATGAGTTCCCCGGTCTTGAGACGGAGGAAGCCCTTCAGGACCATGAGAAAACCGTACTGAAATTCATGGATAAGATGCAGGCCATCTGTGTAAAAGACGGCGAGAAGATCTCCGGCGTTCTTTTGTTTTCCAGAAACCGTAACATGATCTGTTTTCTTGCGGTTGCTCCTGATCAGCGTCGTAATCATATTGCTTCTGCGCTAATGGAAAAAGCACTGGACGAGCTCGACAGATATCGTGGAATCTCCGTTTCTACATTCAGAGAAGAAGATCCGAGAGGTATAGCTCCGCGCGCATTATATAAGAAATTTGGTTTCATTGAAGAAGAACTGACCGAAGAATTCGGTTATCCAAATCAGGTGCTGGTATTACCGAGAATTTTCCGTCCGATGCGAAGGATCAAGCAGATGATCAGTAGGGAAGAGTGTATCGAGGTGCTGAAAACCCAGCCTCGAGGAGTTCTTTCCATGATTGGAGATGGAGGATATCCATATGGAATTCCTCTCGATCATTTCTACTCTGAGGATGATGACAGACTGTATTTCCATTGTGCTAAAGAAGGTCATAAACTGGATGCAATCTCTGATTGCGATAAGGTCAGCTACTGTGTTATGGATCAGGGATACAGAAAAGACGGCGAATGGGCATTAAATATCCGAAGTGTAGTGATTTTCGGAAGGATGAAGCTTGTTACAGATCCTGAGAAAACGAAGTGGATCTGCACGAATCTTGTGAGAAAGTTTACGGATGATGAAGAATATCTCCAGCATGAACTGACACATGCACTTCCGCGTGTGCAATGTATAGAACTTATCATTGATCATATGACCGGAAAACTGGTGAATGAGTCGTAAAGGAGCAGACGAATATGAGAACGATCACTCTTGGTAAAACAGGCATTACTGTTCCACAGAACGCTTTTGGAGCGCTTCCGATCCAGCGTGTCGATCAGGATACAGCCGTAAAACTCCTTCGGAAAGCATATGACGGCGGAATGCGTTTTTTTGATACTGCCAGAGCTTATACAGACAGCGAGATCAAAGTAGGAACTGCTTTTGACGGTATGCGTGATAAAATCTTTATCGCATCAAAGACTCAGGCGAAAAATACTGAACAGTTCTGGAAGGATCTGGAAACAACTCTGACAAATCTTCGTACAGATTATCTCGATATCTATCAGTTTCACTGTGCAAATCAGTGTTATCGTCCCGGGGATGGTACCGGCATGTATGAGGCGATGTTAGATGCAAAGAAACAGGGGAAGATCCGCCATATCAGCATTACGGCACATTTGATCGGAGTTGCCGAAGAAATCGTTGCATCCGGTCTTTATGAGACTCTTCAGTTTCCTTTTTCATATTTGGCTTCTGAAAGAGATATAGCTCTGGTAAAAGCATGTAATGCTGCAGAGATGGGATTTATTGCCATGAAAGGACTTGCCGGCGGATTACTTACTGACAGCCGCGCATGTATGGCTTTTATGAGCGAATATGATGTTCTTCCGATCTGGGGTATTCAGAGAGAAGAAGAACTGGATCAGTGGCTATCTTTCTTTAATGAGTCTGCTGAAATGACAGATGATATAAGGGCTTTCATCGAGAACGATAAACTGAATCTTCAGGGAGATTTCTGCCGTGGATGCGGTTATTGTATGCCTTGTACCGTGGATATTCAGATTAATCAGTGTGCAAGAATGTCCCAGATGATCCGCCGTTCGCCTTCAATGAATTTCAAAGGTGAATTCTGGCAGGGAGAGATGGCGAAGATCGAAAACTGCGTTGATTGCGGAATCTGTAAGACGAAATGTCCGTATGGCCTGGACACACCGAATCTCCTCCGGAAGAACCTTCAGGATTATAAGAAGATCATCAGTGGAGAGATCGAGGTTTAGACAAGCGGCTCTCCTTGACGCTTCCTTGCGACATAATATGAGTTTTCAGTAAATCCGAATGTGCTAAGATACTCGGCAACTTCTTTGAAATGAATGCAGAGAGTCTCGCTGCTATGTGAATCCGAGCCGAGAGAGATGTTTCTGCCGCCTAACTCGTAGTATCTTTTCAGTATATCCGGATCCGGAAGAGTATCTGTAAGGCCCTTCTTACGCATCTTATCCACGGATCTCGTATTGATCTCCAGACATTTGTCTTTAGCAACTATAGCCTTAAGAAGGCGGTCAAAGCTTTCAGGACACTGGCTGTACTTGATCTGCGGCTTTTCATATGGTGCATATCGGTTGATATAGTCATAGTGACCTACGATATCAAAGTTACTGCATCCTTCGACCAGATCTGCCATTTCTTCGATATATCGCGTATACACCGTTTCCATAGGCTCTTCGTAGCCGTCACGGAAGAAGTACGGGTCTTTTCCCTTATAAAGATGATTGGACATGATCACGCTGTCAAAAGGATATTTAGCGATCATGTCATCATAGAAGGCACATAAGTGTTTCTGATACCCCAGTTCGATTCCGCGGTAAAGCGGAAGATCACCGGCATATTCGATCCAGGACTTGGATTCTTCGAAAAAAGCCGGAATGTCAAAGATTTGAGGGTCCCCGATATCGTGAGGATAATCGCCCTCGTAGTGCTCGGTAACTGCTACACCGTTCATTCCCAGTGCTTTGCAGGCATCAATAAGTTCTTTGGCAGACATTCTGGCGTCTGAACTGAAGTGACAGGTGTGATTATGTGTATCTGTATACATATTTCCCTCAAATCTAATAGAAGTTAGTCATAATTAACACGACAATATGGTATCATATATTCGTATTTTTTGTTTATCTACTTTCATTAGAAGGAGCTGATTATATGGCAAAAGAAAAGAAGACAGAAAAAGATCTTAAAGAGAAGAAGGCAAAGGCTTCTAAGAAGGAGAAAAAGGAGCTTTTCGCGGATTATCCGAATCTCTGGGAAGTCCGCTCCCAGGATGATATCGATCACAC
>JAILHZ010000065.1 GCA_024695545.1 Clostridiales bacterium | reverse complement strand
CTGCATGAGATACAACAATATCATCAGTCGGCCGACTCTTCCATTTCCGTCCAGGAAAGGATGAATCGTCTCAAACTGGTAATGAATCAATGCGATCCGAATAAGGGGATCATAGTCATCGCCTTCATTCATATATCTTTCGAGATCGGCAAGAGCACTCTGCATATCTTCCACATTGGGCGGAATATACCGTGCCTCTTTAAGCGTGCAGTTAGCTGCTCCGATCCAATTCTGGGATCTTCGAAATTCACCCGGGTTCTTTTCCTTCCCGCGTACACCCTGAAGAAGTTCCCTATGAATCTCTCGTAACAGCCGGTTACACAAAGGAAGCTTGTCCAGTCTTTTTATTGCGTATGTACACGCTTTGACATAATTGATGACATCTCCCACATCAAGATTCGTATTGCTATCGATCTGCGGGTCTAAAACATCATCAAGTGTACATTGCGTTCCTTCGATCTGTGACGAGATAAGCGCTTCTTTCCTTACGTACATAGAAATAAAGAGTTCTGCATTCGGTATGAGTTTTGCAGCTGTATCAAGCTGTGCCAGATTTCTGTTGGCTTCTACAAGGTTTTTTACCACGTCACTGTCAATGTTCAGTGCCGGATCCGGTGGCAGCGGAGATGGCCGAAAAGACTTATAAGAAAGATCTCCACTCAAATTTTTGATCCACTCTCCAGAACGATTCAAAATGCCACCTCCTTTTCTGAAATACTAAGTGTAGTATACTCTCCTTATTTCAGAAAGTAAACAAGTTTCTGAAATAAGCTGTTGTCGAATCCTTCCGCTATTTCAAAAACTGCAAACCCTGGCAGCAAATTGCGTATCTTTTTATACTCGAACAGGAACCCGGTCTTCAGCCGCCGTTGACGTTTCTGATGTAGTCCTCTGCGGAGATCATGGGGCGCTCGAGATCGGCGATGGTCTCGGAGGTGAGGGTCATGGAAGAGCAGTACTCTTCGCCTGCTTTTTCAAAACGGGCCAGGAGAGGATCGGCGACGACAGCTGCGGCGGGGATATTCAGCATCGGAGTCTCGGGAACGCAGACCATGTTCAGGTTGCCGAAGCAGTTCTTGCACATGAGCTTCATGGCGTCGAAGTTTCCTTCCCAGTTCGGGAACCCGCAGCCGCAGATCACGAGGGTGTGGATCTTCGAGAAATCGACCAGAGCCTTGTGGCGGACAGTGCCGTTATCCATCATTTCCATATCCATCTTTACAAGCGGGATGGTGCGGTCGAGCAGTGCTTTTAGATGGGAAGGCATGCCATAGCAGTACAGCGGGAAGCTCCAGATGATCAGATCGGCGTCGCAGTACATGTCGAGAATCGGGTTCAGATCGTCCTCGAAAACGCAGTGGCCTTTCTTCTGCTGCCAGCATCCGAAGCAGCCTCTGCACGGCGCGATGTTCTTTTCGATCACGTTGACGATATTTACCTCATGCTCGCCGTTTCTGTTTAATCCTTTGAGAAAAGCATCTGTGAGTCTGAATGTGTCGCTCTGCTTTTTGGGACTTCCGTTTAATACCAATACCTTCATTTTTCGTTCCTCCGTGTTTGTGTTTGCCTTGTGAATTTATTATCTCAAAGAAGGGGAGAATGGGGAAGTGCGAAGCGTCATGAATTTACGTGACAGATGTCACGGGTACAGAAAAAGCTTGTGCCGCCCTGAAGCGAAAACATCGTATTTTCAGTGGTTGCAACCTCTGGTTGCGGAAGTTCAAGCCTAAGGTGGTAGAGTCGCAACCGTGCCGGCTGGTACATTGGGACCATCAAAAAACCTTGGAGGTGCCAATATGAACTACGAAGGAAAAATGATTTACAACAACCACAAGACCATGGCGGATCTGATCGACGAGAAGATCCTGACTGAGAAGAACGGAAAGAGAATGAAGAGACTCTGTAAGTATTCCTTAATTGGATTTCTTGCTCTCCTGGCGGTCGACTTTATTTCCTTTATCGTTGTACTGCTTACGATCGGGTTACCGATGTAAGAGAAGATGCGGAGGTGCGAGAATATGAGTGTTAAGAAAACAATTGGCGGAGTTTTCGCCGCTTTTCTCCTTATGATCCTTTCGATGGAAGTATCCGGGCTCCTGGCGAGCGGACTGGTCGTGATTGGCGTTTCCGTGGGCATTTGTAACATTGTTATGGGCATCCTTTACCTTGCGATCACCTGGTTTCTGGTCAGAATTCTGGTCAAAAAGCTCTTTAAAAGCAGTCCGGAAGAGATGGGGATGCCGAAGATCTCGATCAAGGCACGTTATCTGGTCCTGGCCGTGATCCTGCCTCTGGCGGTCACCGCATCTTATCTTCTTTTCGTAAAAGGAGAGTTTATCTCTTCTGACATGACGGGTGCCGGGATCTTCTCGACGGTCACCGCAGGTCTTTTCTTCACCGGGATTGCCGCTCCTTTTGTGGAAGAGATCATTTTCCGCGGCGTGATGCTGCATCTTCTGAAAAAGAAATGGAACACGTCGGTTGCGGTGATCTTCCCTTCAGTGCTTTTCGGGCTGATCCATATTACGGAGATCGAATCGCCTACGCTCAGCTCCATGCTCCTGGTCGCCTTAGCCGGAACGCTTTCGGGCATCATGTTCTCCCTGATCGCCGTGAAATCAGGCTCGGTCTGGAATAGTGGCATCGTCCATGCCATCTGGAATATAATAGTAGTTGGTGGCGGTCTTACGATTGCCGGTTCTCCCGCGGAAGGATCGATCGTGACATATGTGCTTCGTTCGGATTCCATTCTTCTCACCGGAGGGCAGTTCGGGATCGAATCGTCACTGGTGGCGCTGATCGGATATCTGGCAGTCGTCTTCATGATCCTTCTTTCCATGAAGCGCGATCATTCGGCAAAAGAGGTAACAGCATGAGTATTGCAGAAAGAATTCTGACGCTTCGAAAATCCAAAGGCATGTCCCAGGAGCAGCTCGCCGAGGCGGTGGGTGTTTCCCGTCAGGCGGTCTCCAAGTGGGAGAGCGAGCAGGCGTCCCCGGATCCGGAGAAGATCATTACTTTGAGTGAGGTTTTCGGAGTGACCACGGACTATCTTCTTAAAGGGGTTAAGCCCGAAAAAGAAAACGAGAAAAAGCCGGAAGAGAAGACGACAGAAGAAAATAAGACGGAAGATATGCATATGACGGTCGGCGACGTGCTCGACCAGAAGATATTGACTGAGACGAATAAGGAAAAATCGAAAAAACTCCTCAAATACGTGCTGATCGCGCTGGGTGTATTCCTGGCGATCGATATCATCTCCTTCATCATCTATGTTATCGTCAATGGAGGACTCCCGGGCTGAATCTTGTCTAGCCTGCCGGGACAATGACAGAGAAGGGAAGAGGAACTATACTTCTCAATAAAGGTGCTTTTTCAAAAGCACTATTCTAGGAAAGCAGGGAAGAAACATGGCTAAGAGCTTCATATGTCTGATGGCGGATCTGGATGAAGGCGTCCAGAAGAATATGTCCGCGTGGTATGAAGAACTTCAGAAAGAAGGATTTACCGGAACGCAGACGCCGGATCTTCCCTACCATATCAGCCTGGCGACATATCCTTTGGAAATGAAGGATGAGGTCGTCGAGAACATCAAGAAAGTGGCGGAAGAATTTTCGCAGGTGGAAGTACACCTGAGTCATATGGGAATGTTTGCCGGAGGGCAGGTGCTTTTCGCGGCGCCGGAAAGAAATCCGGAACTGGACAAGCTTCAGAAAGCCTGTCAGATGGGCGTCCCGCAGCAGTATCCATTTACTCCGCATACGACGATCCTGATCGATAAACCGGAGGTCGTGCAGGCAGCAATT
>JAILHZ010000013.1 GCA_024695545.1 Clostridiales bacterium | reverse complement strand
CAGCGGACTTCAGTACCGCGAACTCGAGCTCTCAAAGAAGCTTCCGGCGATGAGTGAGGATGAGCAGTTCAAGCTCCTCGCGTCAGACGGTATGCTGGTCAAGCGTCCGCTTCTGGCCGGAAAAGATTTCGTTCTTACCGGGTTCAAGGAAGCCGAGTGGAGTGAGAAACTCTCTGTCTGAATTACCGCAAGAAAGAAGAGGAAAGAATATGAAACTGTTTTTATGTGGTGGCGGATGCGGCGAGCAGACTGCCGCTGCGAATCGTGTATTTAATGCGTATATCGATCACGAAAAACCGCTGCTCTATATTCCTTTGGCAATGGGAGAGAGAGACCACACCTACGATGAATGCTATGAGTGGATCCAGGGAGAACTGGCTGAGGTGGAATTTCCTTCTATCGATATGGTACGTTCCTACGAAGAACTGGCTGCTAAGAACCTGTCCGATTATGGAGCTATCTTTATCGGTGGCGGCAATACTTTCGAACTTCTGAAGGGAATGAAGGACAGTGGTGCTTTTGCCAAGATGGAAGAGTACATCAGAAACGACGGGGTCGTTATGGGCGGATCTGCGGGAGCCATCATCTTCGGCAAGGACATCATGACGGCCATCGCCATGGATCCGAACGATGTAGCACTGGAAGATACTGCCGGATTCAATGCACTGGACGATTGCTCGATCTTTCCACATTACACCAATGAGTGGACTCCGGAAGCACATGTTCGCTTCACGGAGTTCATAGAGAAATATACTTCTGAAAAAGAGGCAGTGTATGCGCTGCCGGAAGAGGACACGATCTTTATCAACGGCGATCAGGTCCAGGTCATCGGTGACAGACCGTACTACTTCTTTGAAGGTGGAACTGGAGAAAAGAAGAGGGCGGAGCTCAGACTTGAACTTTCGGATAACGAGTGGCCGCTGGAGTATATCGATCACGACAGACCGATCGCGCGTGCCATCGTTTTCGACGATGACGGATACTTCTATTTTATGAGAGCACATCGTCAAGACGACTTCGGTCATGCGACGATCATTGAAACGTCCGGAGGCGGCGTGGAAAAGGGGGAGAACCCGGATACGGCGATCCTTCGTGAACTCAGTGAAGAACTGGGCGCGGAAGTGGATGTCATCTGTAAGATCGGCGTGGTCAGTGACTACTATAACCTGATCCACAGACATAATCTGAACAACTACTATCTCTGCAAGGTGAAGTCTTTCGGCGAGAAGCACCTCATGCCGGACGAGATCGATGTATTCCATCTGTCGACATTGAAACTGACTTTCGATGAGGCGGTAGCTGAGTACGAGAGGAGAAAAGACACGCAGATCGGAAGGCTGATCGCCAGCCGTGAGCTGCCGGTCCTTTACCGGGCCAAGGAAATCATCGACACGATGTGAGGCAGAACATGACCGAGAGAATGGAGACCGAACGGCTGATACTTCGGCCGATGCGGCAAGAAGATACCGACGAGATCTATAACTGCTGGATGCACGATCCTGATGTTTCCCGTTACATGATGTGGACAGCCGGAGATATGAATACTGCCAGGGAATTCGTAGAGTTTGAGCTCGGGAACATCGAAAAGGATGACTGGTACAGATGGATCATCACGGATAAAAATGGTGTGATCATCGGCGCGTGTCTTCTCTACTTCGATGAGGAATTTGACGCGTGGGATATCTCGTATAATCTCGGGAAGAAGTACTGGGGGCACGGCTACATTACGGAAGCCATGAAAAAGGTCATTGAGTATGCCTTTACGACGATAAAAGCAAAGGAGATCGTTGCTTTTCACGCAGTAGAGAATCCGGCGTCCGGACGCGTCATTGAGAAGCTCGGATTTACCTACGAAAAAGAGATTCCGTTCGAGTGCAATATCGGGGAAACGAAAGCGAGATTTTACCGGATCAAGAATCCGGATATGTGATCAGAACTCGTATTCCCTGACTTCGCAGTTTTTGATCCCGAAGGAGGCGAATTCGTCATTCGTCATCTCATAGAAATACGACTGGACGACACGTGCGATGCCGTTATGCGCGACAAGGATAAAGGTCTTGTCTGGCTGTGCTTTTAGATCATCGAGAAGGTTATAGATACGCTGCGCCAGCTGCAGCATGGATTCGCCACCACCGAAACGGTGGACGAATCCT
>JAILHZ010000005.1 GCA_024695545.1 Clostridiales bacterium | reverse complement strand
TACTTGGTTCTTAAGTAACGGGAGTGGTCAGCAGTCATGCACAGCACCAGATCCTGCTGGTTAATAAGATCGTCCGTGACGATGCGGCTTCTTCCCTGGGTCAGGTCCTCTTCGTATTCATATCCCGCAAGATCAACAGTGTAGCGGGTATACTCTGCGCCGTTCTCGGCAAATGTACCGGCCGAGCAGGCTTCTACTTTCGCTTCTTTTTCCGGATCGGCGATCATGGTATGCGGGCCGGTCGCGCGGAACACTGAACGGAAGATTGCTTCCGCCATAGGACTTCTGCAGGTGTTGCCGGAGCAGACAAACATGATCTTTCTATCGGTCTTGAGTTCTAATGGTGCTTCGCCTTCGGATGCTGCTTTGAAAAGTCGGTTCATATACGCAATACCCAGTCCTTTCTCCGGGAAAGCCGGTGTTACGATCATCCTGACACGGAGCTCATCCAGAGTCCGAAGTCCGTCGAACAGGTGGTGGGAAGCTTCGTCGACATCTTCCGTCGCCCCGTAGATGTAGTAGATGATCTCTTCGTTCTTATTCGCAAAAAGTGTTCTCAGGTTCTCTGCAATCTCTTCTCCCACGAAAAGCCCGATCGGGGTATCTCCCGAGATCAGAGCCTGCATGACCTCCTGCTTATAGTATACAAAATAATTGTCAAAATCGTCTCCGGTTTTATCTCCGACGATCTTCACCGGACACGACGGCGCATAGTGACGGTACTTCATACCGGGAGCACGCGGTGTCTCGTCCTCGGCGACCTCCGGAATTCCCGCATTATTCTGTGCCAAAAGCACTTCTGTTCCGGTGCTGATTCCTTCTTCGGCACCTTCGAGGATAATGCCGCTCTTATTCGTTACTTTAACAGGCTTCGTCATACCTGCCATAGCCAGCGCTTCTTCCATGTCATCGATCGTGATGGCACCCGGACGCAGAACGACCGGCCATTCGCCTGTGGCGTCAACGACTGTGGACTCAAGTCCTACCTGACATTCGCCGCCGTCAACGATATACGGGATCCGACCGTGCATATCCTTCATGACATGCTCGGCTTTCGTCGGGGACGGGCTTCCCGAAAGGTTCGCGGAAGGCGCCGCGACCGGAACACCACTCATATCGATGAGTTTCTGGGCGATAGGGTGGATCGGGAAACGGATGCCTACGGTATCCAGACCTGCGCTGACACAGGACGGGATCACATCGGACTTCTTCATGACGATCGTGATCGGACCCGGCATAAATGCATCGATCAGCACATGTGCGATCGGGGTGATCTCGGAAACGAGGGAGTTGATCATTTCCTTGCTCGAGACATGTACGATCAGGGGGTTGTCCGACGGACGTCCCTTTGCCTCATATATCTTCTTTACGGCTTCCGGGTTTCTGGCGTCCGCACCGAGACCATAGACCGTCTCGGTAGGCATGCCTACGACCTCTCCTTCCTGAAGAGCTCTTACCGCAGCCTTAAAATTCAGTTCATCATCGGGTGAAACGCAAATGGTTTCAAAGTTCATTTTGTCATCTTCTTTCAGTGTTTTTCAGGTTTGTTTCTGTTCCGCCTTTGGCGGTCCGTTCTTCATTTCTCTTTCGCCGTGGGCGGTCCGTTCTTCATTTCTCTTCCACCGGAGCGCCCGTGCATATTCATTCTTCTTCGTCTTCTGTGTTCGCGCTTCCTAATTTATTCGCGCGGTCGGCTAATGTCAACTGCCGGACGATCTCTTCGAGGTCGCCGCCGAGGATTTCTTCCAGACGGTAGAGCGTCAGTCCGATTCTGTGATCGGTCACTCTTCCCTGGTGGTAGTTGTACGTCCTGATCTTCTCGGAACGGTCGCCCGTACCTACCTGGGACCTTCTCTCCGCCGCGATCGCGCCGGTCTGCTTCTGCTCTTCCATCTCAAGGAGACGGCTCTGAAGGACCGCCATCGCCTTGGCCCGGTTCTTGTGCTGGGAACGCTCATCCTGGCACGTGACCACAAGTCCCGTCGGAAGATGCGTGATACGGATCGCCGAGTCGGTTCGGTTGATGTGCTGTCCGCCGGCCCCCGAGGCTCTATAAGTATCGATCTTTAAGTCATTCGGGTTGATATTGACTTCGACCTCATCGACCTCTGGAAGTACCGCCACCGTAACCGTCGATGTATGTACGCGTCCGCCCGACTCCGTAACCGGGACTCTCTGCACGCGGTGCACGCCGCTTTCGTACTTAAAGCACGAGTACGCGCCTCTTCCCTCGATGGAGAAGACCAGTTTCTGGTATCCGCCGAGTTCCGTATCGTTACTGTCAATATATTCGATCTTCCAGCCTTTGCTGACCGCATATGCGGAATACATTTTGTAAAGGTCGGCGACAAAAAGCGCTGCTTCTTCTCCGCCTGCGCCCGACCGGATCTCCATAATGACCGAGCGCTCATCTTTCGGGTCCTTCACGGCAAGAAGTTCCTCAAGGTCTTCTTCGATCGTCTGAAGTTCGCTCTCAAGAGCTGCGACCTCTTCGGCCGCCATCTGGCGCATCTCTTCGTCATCTGCCGCGGTATGCAGTTCTCTTGCGTCCGCAAGTTCCTTCGTCACTCTGTCTTTGTCATGGATCCTGGCAACGACCGGTTCAAGGTCTGAAAGTTCCTTGGTCAGTTTCAGGTATCTGGCGCCGTCCGAAACGATGGCCGGATCCGCCATCGATGCGATGATCTCGTCGTAGCGGTGCAGGATCTGTTCTATTCTTTCACGTTCATTATTCACGGGTATCTCTCCTTAAAGTTTGTGGCATTTCTTTATGCCGCGTCATTTGGGATGCCTTGCTTCGGCATCGGTAAGTTGGGAAGATAAGTCCGCGTCGCTAGATATAATGGTGACTCTGCATCTTCATGATCATGGCATACACCGTGCACTGCTGTTGTGTCAGTCCTTCTCTGACCACTTCCGGAATCACAGTCGAATCGTCGGCAAACCCGATCTCCTTTTCTCTTCCGGAGTTCCAGAAAACAATGCTGTTTGTGGTTTCGGGATAAACGTCGAAGAAAAAGCCTTCTTTCTGCATCTCCGGAAGTTTATCGGATCCGAGATACACGATGACGTAGTTCTCATATCTCAGGAGTGTCAAAAGTCTGAACCAGTCTTCTTTCTCTATTCTTAAGTCCGCGTTCAGGTCATTAAGGATGATCACGTGTCCGACATGACCTTCCGGCGCTTCTCCTTCTCCCGTAATGGAATCATAGTCGAAGTTATAGATATGTCTCGGAGTGAAAGCTTTCGGTCCGTTCAAGTCTTCACCGTAGTACATGATGTCGTAATTCTCGGCCTTGATATATTCGATGGCCGCATTGACCTTTCCGGATTGCTCACGCCAGATCCGGTTCTTTCTTCCCGCATCATCGATAAAAACACCGATGATCCAGATAAAGAATCCGATCAGGATAGTCGCAAAGACCATAGTAACGATCAGTCGTTTGGCGTTCATCAGAAAAATCCCCTCTTAAAAAGTCACATTACAATTCTACACCATCGCGCAAGTGACACTATTATTCTACACTATCACTCTGGTGATACTTCCATTCACACCATCACTCTGGTGATACTTCCATTCACACCATCACATAGCGCAATTAATTCTACGTCTTGATGTACCTGGCTCCCCTTGTCGTTCCGACTTTCCTGATCCTTCCCTCTTTTAGAAGTGAGGCAACCACCGCTTCCACAGTCGACTCAGCGATGTCCGGGAATAGCTGGCATATCTCTTTTTTGCTTATCGGCAAAAATGCATTCATGATTGCACTTTCCACCCGTTCTTTCTTATTTGCTTTCTGCGATCCCAGCGTCAGGAAGCGCTTGTCCAACTCCTTATAGCACATATAGAGTGACATCAGAAAGTTCTCAATGAACGGAATATAATCGTTGCTGTTTTCATGCCAGCCGAAAGAGGATCTTTGCAGTGCATCGTAATACTCGCCCTTCATCTGGTTGATCTGCTCTTCAAAAGAGATATATCTCGAGATATCAAAGTTATTCTTGTAAAGAAGAAGCAACGAAAGAAGGCGGCTCATTCTTCCATTGCCATCCTGAAACGGGTGAATGCACAGAAAATCGAGTATAAAGCAAGGAATCAGCAGAAGCTGGTCGATCCCGGCATCGTTTCTGGCGCTCGAATAAGCATAGAACAATTGCTGCATGGCAGCTGGTGTATCTTTCGCAGTAACCGGATTCCATCGTATCCGTATACTTCCGTCCGAAAACTTCTCGTACACAGCATTATCTTCTGTTTTGTATTCTCCTCCATACTCCGTGCCGGTATGGGAAAGAAGAACCGTATGAAGACGGAGCAGCAGTTCTTCATTGATGCTTAGATCATCGTGTCCTTCGTGAATAATGTTCAGCGCATCTCTATAACCTGCAATCTCCTGTTCCGAATGATTGAGCGGCGCAGAACTCTGATTGACGATTTCTTCAATTCGCTTATCCGTAGTGATAATGCCCTCAATCGCATTACTTCCCTTTACAGACTGAACCACTGCAATCTTCTGAAGACTGGTAAACATACCCGGATACATCCGCCGCTTTTCTTCTTCAGCACGTCGGAGATCATAAATCTTATTCGTCAGCCCCAGAAAACTGGCCGGAACTCTAAGACTCTTCAAAAACGAATAATCAAACACTCTCATAACTTGCCCTTATAATGCTCCTTAAAATCTGCCCATTCAATCTTACTATTTGCATATAATTTATCACAAATTATGCAAATAATCTATTAATCAGGCAAACAATTTGCATATTTTATCATCAATAATATGCAAATTATTCCCAACAATAGGCAAATACATCCCAACAATATACTCATCATTTCGACGAAAATCTTCATAAGAAGCAATTCATTCACAAAAATCATAAGTAAAACTTATAAATCGCCCCCTATTTCTTGGACTGCAAACACATTCTCAGGTACGATACTTTTATCACGCTTCCGTGAAAAAAATAATGCCTCATAGAACACATATATTCGGAATTCCATCGCGCAGAATGAACCTTCCGAAAAACAACAAAAGGAGCGATTACTATGATTCACAAAATCAAAGAGGTCTCCCCTCTTCGAGGACATCGTCTGAACGTTCATTTTGCCGAGGGCATAATCAAAACATACGACGTTGGGCCACTAGCGAGAGAATCTGCCGCTTTCAGTGTTCTCAAAAGGAATCCTGAATTATTCTTTCAGGTCCGCCTTTCTCAAGGCGGAGACAAAATCGAATGGGATGACACTATTTCTCTTTCCGGCGACGAACTCTTTGAAAACGGAAAGACAATCGAATCCCCGTTTAACGGGCTGATGGCTTTTTCCGATGCAACCAGGCTTTGGGGTATGAACGAAAGCACCCTCCGCAAAGCCATTTCCCACGGAAAGCTTGTTGTTGGAGTAGATGCCTGCAAATTCGGAAACGTGTGGATCATCTCCGTAGACGCTATGATTAGAGAATACGGGCGTCCCAGAGAAATTGATTTTTCAAAGATGGACTTGCATCGCAACTTGTTAATAGAAGAACGCAAAGACAACCTTCGCGGAAGACCGCTGATTAGAAAACCCTACTTCACTAAGAATCGCGATTAACGGACATCCTTCCCACAGTAATTGCAGAAGATCGAGTCACCCGAGATCTGCTTTCCGCAGAAACGGCAGAAGATCATCCTCGGCGCAACAGGTGTAGGCTCAATTACCGGCTCACTTACCGGCATAGGAACGGCCATCGGTTCAGTGATCGGCGCAGGCACAACAGCCTGAGCCTGCTCAACGGGCGCAGCAGCTGCTGGCGCAGGCATCGGAGTAATTCCGGCTTCTGCTTCGCGCTGTCTCTTGGCAAGGATCCTGGCTTTCTCATCCGCGAAGATCTTGTTGATGCTGGCGTTGTCGATTTCTCTTTCCGCAGGGGCCGCCGAGGGCGCTTCGACGATCTGCTCGACCGGACGCGTCGCTGTCGGATCATTACCCGGAGCAGATTGTGCCGCAGACTGACCGGCTTCAGCGCCTTCGCTTGCTCCGATAATAACATTCTGGTTTACATCGACACCGTTCTTCTCACTTTCCGCATCGCGGTTCGCGGCAGCGGACTCATCGGCAAAGGTATCAAACTCTGCCTGCTTTGCTTCGATGATCTCGATCATTCTTTCATCTACGGTATTCGGGCAGAGAAGTCTGTACACAAGAACATCTCTTGTCTGGCCCATACGGTGCGCACGGCCGATTGCCTGATTCTCCGTTGATGGCTTGTACTGAGGTTCGCAGAGAATAACCACGCTTGCCGACTGGATGTTAAGACCGGTTCCGCCCGACTGGATCTGCGCGGCAAGAACGGAGCCTGCCGGGGCCTGCTCAAATGCATCGACGATGTTCTGTCGTTCTTCGACCGGAACGGCGCCGTTGATGACACCGATACATCTCTCACCGAACACAGTGCGGATCTTTTCCAGCGTATCGAGGAAGAATGAGAAAACAAGGATCTTTCGGGAATCCTCCGCGGCATCTTCCACGATCTCGCGAAGGCGCTGAACCTTGGAGGATGTATTCAGATAATCGGCATTTCTCCAGGACACGCGGCGCACATCCATAAAGGATCCCGTAAGAACGTCGTCTTCGTAAGCACGCTCGTCCTCCGGCGTCATATTGCACCATTCCTTAATATCCGTAAGATCCGGAAGTTCGGACAGCACGTTCTCGCGCTTACGGCGATAGTACACAGGGGAGATCTTATCTTTAAAGTCATCCGCATAAGCCGTCATGCTGACCTGCTGGGCACGCTGTGCCACATCGTGCTGGAGATAATCCATCAGACGGATCATCTCATTGACGTTATTCTCAAGCGGAGTACCTGTCATAAACAGGATTCTGTCCGTGTGGCAGCAGAGATTCAGAACATTCTTGCTTCTCTTCGCCTCGGTGTTCTTGATGTAGTGCGCCTCATCAACGATGATCATGCTTAAACTGAAGTCTTCTTCGATCTTAAAGTGATTCTCGAGACTCTCGAAGTTCGTGACCGCCACTCCGCCCTCTTCCGACCATCTCTTAAAGGACGCATCCCTGTTATTGTCATGCAGATTAAAGGCAACCAGATCACTCTTCGCTTCGACCTCACGACACCAGTTCACGATAACACTCGCCGGGCAGATAACCAGGAATCTCTTCGGCAGCGGCAACTTCGGTTCTTCAGGCTCCGTTACTACGTGCACCGGGGCCGCCATCGGCGCAGACACCGCTTGCGTCGCGCCTATTCCTTCTTGTTGTACCTGAACCGCAGGTGCGGCCGGCACTCCGGCTGCAACCGGCGCAAGACCGGAAGACGCATCAGCGACTGGCATCTGTTCTGTTGCTGACGGCGCTGGAACTCCCATCGTTTCTGTCGGCGCCGCCGGCTCCTCTACCTTGATCTCATCCGAGCCGTTTCTGAGCGATACCATGGCAGCAAGCGCCTGGATGGTTTTTCCTAAACCCATTTCATCACCAAGGAGGACTCTCTTCTGGTGGAGGATATACTTCACGCCCCAGAGCTGGTAGCCTCTGAGCGTACACTTAAGGCCAGTAAGGTCGACGGGGGTGTTGGCAACATCTTCACGGATCTCATCACTGAGGCCATAGCCGTCTTCCCCGCTGTCAAAGCGCTCGGGGGCGATCTCTTCTAACACCTGATAGTATTCGATCGGGCGCTTGGCAAAGTCATTCCAGGCTTCTGCGATCGTAATCGGGGTCTGGCTTCCCGAGATCTGGTAAACAAGTCCTGTCTGATCGATCGCCGAAGCTGTCGCGGAGAGAGCATCAAACGCACTCTTGGCTTCGGTCTTTTTCTTATCGCCGCTGAATAGCCACTTAAAGACGGACTTCGCGACATTCATGCCTGCTATTTTTTCTTCGGTATCCATCGGAAGCATCGAGAGGAGCTGCTCGCACTTCGGCGCATTTTCCTTCGCACGCATATACTCGGCAACGGCCGTCACCAGGCGGGAATATTCATTGGATTTATGGTCGAGGCTCAGGCGGAGTTTGACGTTCGCGTTAACGTCCATCGCGATCTTAGCGGCACTCTGCTTGGCACGAAGGGACATCACCTCGCCGATCCCGTTGATCAGGGCCAGGTTCTTCTCACTCGCGGCATGGACGGAATAGACATCGCCGTAGCCCGCTTCCTTCAGAAGATTCGTACGGATGCCTTCTTTATTCGCATTGAGTTCATCGACAGGGATCCCGTGAAGGACACGCGCCCACTCGGGCTGGATCGCTGATGCGATCGCGGACTCGATCCCGGATCTTGTCGAGGAGACCTTCTGAATGCCTTCCCTTCCGGTCTGCTGCACAAGACGGATGCGGGCTGTCAGCGCCTTTATCTCAGAATTACCAAACGTTCTTCCTGCCATGTTGTCGTTTCCCTTCCGCGGTCTTGGTAAAACCGCTTCCGAATAGAATTATAACATGACAGGAGATTTCCCCGGCCCCTTTCCGGAAGAGATCTTACTTCGTCTCCGCAAGGTAGGTCGTGATCCGGTTCTGGAGCGTCTTACTGACCTCATCGGCGCTCTTCTGGCCCTTAAAGAAACCCTCGGCCTCCTCGAGCACGATCTCCATGATTTTCGGATTTGTGTTGACGGACGAGTGGACCTTTCCGATGAAGGCATCAAAACGCTTGGCAGCGGCATCGTCGACCACGGAAGCAGCGTTGAGCATCACCGGGTCGTGTATAACTTCCTGCATCTCCTGCATTCTCTTCTGATATGTCTCGATCTCTTTTTTCATATCGGCTTCTTCACTGCTTCGGAGAACAAAGATATCGTTCACGCTGTCGTCGGCAAGGACCGTCTGGCCCTCCGGCTGGATCAGGAATCGGATAAAGTCCCAGGCTTCGTCCTTGCACTCCGAGAAAGAAGACATTCCGACGGAGACGTCCGCGATTGCCGTCATGCCCGAGTCTCTCGAGGTCGGCCAGCCGATAAAGAGCGGATCGTTTCCGCAGACGTCGCATACGGCCGCAAATTCCCGAAGGTTCGCAACGTACACGGGGCTCAGTGCGATGACGCCGTCCTGCATCATGAGGGTATCCGGGGTGTGATCGCTCACCATATCATCGTACTGTTCGTAAAGCGCCCGGAGCTTGTCGCCTGTGATGCGGTCGCCGTACTTCTTCGAGAGCTCCAGGATCTTTCGGAAATCGTCGGTGTCAAAGTGCGCCTCGCGCTTGCTGTAGTCTACATAGTGGTCCATGTCGCAGTAGAGGAATCCGGAAAAGAGACCCTTGCTCTCCTGAACATAAAGATTGTTCATAAAGTGTCCCGCCGCAGGGTAGACACCGTTTCCGAGTGCATCGATCTTCTGCTCGAAAAGCACCGGGTCCCAGGTGTCGATATCGCCTAAGACTTTCTTATTTCCGTTAAATCCGACCATGCTGAAGGTGACCGGCATCTGGAAGAGTTTGCCGTTGGCTTCAAATGCGCGGAAAACATTGTCGTAGTAGAGGCTTCTGTCGATGCCGTTACTTCCGTCCATGTAGGTGTTCAGATCAACGAGGATGTCCTCGGAGTTAAACTGGCCGTACTCGGCGCAGTCGATGATGACATCCGGTCCTTCGCCGGACTTCATGGAAAGAAGCAGCGAATCTGCCGCATTTGCCTCAGCCTTGTCAAAGCCCAGGGACAGGTCCTGTTTCTCGACAAATGCGAGCACTCTGGCCTTGCTTCCCGGCTGTTTGTTATAGGCCGCGGCCATGCGCCGGATCTCCGTGAGGCCCGTACTGCAGCTGGTCGCACGGACGATGCGCTTTCCGGCATGCGGATTGACCGCTTCTTTGTGAAGGTGTATGAGCGCAAACGAAGTCTCCTGCAGTTCCCCCAGGCCGAGGCGTGTGGTCTGAAGCACATAGATCTCTCCTTCAGGAGTGATTTCCAGGTCCGTAAGCCCCAGGATCAGCGTATCCATATCTTCCGGATGGTAGACCGCTTCCCGGGTTCCATTGGCAATATCGCAGAGGAAAAGCGTTCCCTCATCGTCGTCAGCGTAGTATTTTCCGTTACATTCAAGATACCGGTAGAAACTCTCGCCGTCGAGTTCCTTTGCCGTACCGACTGTACAGTTTTCCAGATCGACCTCGGTGAGGAAGTGGTGAAAAATGGATTCCTCCTCGAGGTATTCGACCTGCTCGGTCTTGATATAGCCCTTACCGCCGATCTCAAAGAACTGCTCGAATTCATCACTGAACTTCGCCGGCGAAGACGAGTATCCCTGCCCGTCAACGACGATCAGTTCTCTTTCAGAAGGATCGACCAGAAGGAATTTACCGGACGAAAGCTCGTAAAACCAAGAGTTTTCACGGTCCGATATGTCGATTTCCTGCTCGCGTTCGCCCTTGTCGTTCATGATCACGATCTTATGGCGGTAATTCATATCCGTCGTATCAAAGACGGAGACCATCACGCCGATCCGCCCGTTTCTCAGGGTCTGGAGGGAATAAACACTCTCAAACTTCTTCATCTTGATCTTTCCGAGCTTATTTCCCTGCATATCCAGAATCAGAAGGCCGTTCTCCCGGCGGGCATCCGTCATTTCGTAGAACTTTGTGAGATCGGAAGGATCCTGATAATTGCTGATGTTGTCCATCATCGCCTGTTCCTCAGCCGTCGGCTTATATTCGATGCTGTAGGAAAGAATGATCTTATTGTCCCCGATGCGCGCGTCATTTGCGTCCTTGGAGGCAACCTCGCGGTTCGGATCCGGCTCGAAGGGGATCTGAAGGTCGATCGTGGTGTCCGAAAAGTACGGATCCGTGTCTTTCACGCAGTCGTCCGTCGTCCGGTCGTCGGCCGTAAACGAAGAAGAATCCGACGTGTCCGAGCCTTCCTTCTTCTTGGACTTATTGCATCCTGCAGCCGGCACCGTCATCGCCGCCAAAAGCACTAGCGCCATCATCTTCAGTTTCAAATTGTTTCTCTGTTCTCTTCTTTCCGGGAAATCCTTCATCATCCAATACCTCTCTGCTCCATCCACAGACAAAAATGTCTCTCAATATGACTATATAGGGCATCTTTTTCCGCTTCAATGAAAGTGACGCATCGCTTATTATTCTGTAATGAAACGGAAAAACAGTAAGTGGAAACATAGTATAATGGGCATAGCAAAAACACAGGAGATGAGTAACATGAGATGTCCGAAATGTCATTGTGACGGATGCCAGATCATCAGCGAGACCCAGATGAAGGGAAAAGATTATTCCGTAGGAAAAGGATGCTGCGGCGCCATGGTCTTCCAGAGCTGGGCCGGTCTTCTCTGCGGTTTCTGCGGCGAAGGCAAGAAAACCTCGACCAAGAATTTCTGGATCTGCTATAACTGCGGCCATAAGTTCAAGACGTGACCGCCTGCCCCGGCCGGCAGAAACAAGGTACTGTGTGCCCTATTTTTATCACGCTTCCGTGATAAAAATATGAGCTTGAAGGTGTGATATGGAGAATCAGGTAACGCAAAAGAATAATGTGGCGAGCCGTCGCGATCAGCGATGGATCTTCTGGATGGAGTTCTGCGGAAAGTACGCGCGGTGCCACCAGATGCCGGAAAGAAGCTTCTTTCTCGGCTCTTACCAGTTCCCGCTGTGCGCCAGGTGCACGGGGATCATGCTGGGACGCGTCCTCGCGGTCCTTCTGTTCCCGTTCGTGCTTCTTCCGATGAAGACCGCGCTTCTTGTTCTTCCGATCCTTATGCTGCCCCTTCCCATCGACGGGATCACACAGCGATTCACGAAGTACGAGTCCAACAACCTCAAGCGCGTCATCACAGGCATTCTGTGGGGCTTTGCGACATTTACACTGGTCTTCACCGGAATCGTTTATTTCGTTACAAAAGCTCACATGATGTAACAATTTTCACAAGTTTATATTTATTTTAGATTTTTAATGGATAATATTAAAAATATTATTTTATAATATATAGTTGACAGCATAGGTGAATTCAAAAAAGGAGGACACTGAAGTGAAAAAACACATTAAAGCTTTTTCGGCAATCTGCTCGTTGGCGATGGTCTTCAGCATTTTCTCATCTGTTGTAACGGCATCAGATATTACGGTGTATGATGTCGACCAGCAGTTTATTACTAACAACGATGGCTTTTTGCCTAAAAAAGATGGCATGTACAAACTCACAGAAGATATCACAGTAGACAAGACTACTCAGATTGATACTGCCTATATCACCGTCGGGATCAACCTCAACGGTCATAGTATCATTTATAACGGCAGTGGAAGCATGTACATTGTCGGTAAGGTCAATTCCACCGGCATCGTGGCAGGCAATGTTAATCTGATCATCGGCGATGGTGCAGGCGGTGGCGAGATCACAACCGGAGATGATTATGATCCGGCATTGGGAGGATCCAAGGACTACTGGATCAGTGATGCATTCGCTACTGATAGTGGTGAGGACGACGGAAGAGGCGGCTGCATCCTGCTCTCGAACAGTTGCAGATTTGATTTTACCGGCGGAACAATCAGCGGATTCCATGCAAGAGACGAAGGCGGCGCTATTCATGTAACGAACGGAAGCACCTTGCGCATGACGGGCGGAACGATCACAAACTGCTCTGCGAAAAACGGTGGCGCCATCTCGGTACACACTTCCAGTAAAGGAACGACCGCAACAATCAATGGTCAATCATACAACCTCGTCGGAACAGCCATAATCACGGGCGGCAAGATCACAGGCAATACCGCGGACATAAACGGCGGTGGTATCAGAGCTTTTAGCGGCAATGTATTACTCAGCAACTGCGAGATCACCGATAACACTGCTAACGGTAGCAATTCTACCGAAGGTGGCGGCGGTGTCTGTTTCGGACAGACTGTCGACATGGAGCAGGAATTTCTGCTCTGCGGAAATGTCCAGATCCACGACAATCACGGAAAAAATGCAAACAGGGCGGACCTGTTTTTCGGCGAATCATACCCTCGCACCGCCACTCTTTGCGGAAATCTTGATCCTGATTCCAAGATCGTTTTCGGATACAAAACCGACTTGGCTGCTGATTTTTCCTTCTTCAAGATCGATGGCTATTCTTATGACATTAAGAGCTTCGTCAGCGCCACTGATTCAAAGGTTCCTTACTATGACGATGCAAGCGACTCGATCAAGTTAATGGCAGCGACGAATCCTGCCATTAAGGGATACACCGCATCAGTTGCGGGCAACATTTCGCTGAACACGTTCGTCGATCTCGGAACTTATGCAAATTCCGGCACGACCGTTTCTTACGAGTACTCTTACACGAAGAGCGGTACGACGAAGAATGTGTCCAAGACACTGAACTTCTCTGATCTTGAACTCGACAGCGGCAGCGGTTATTACACATTCCCGATCCCGGTTGAGTCCGCCTGCATGACAGCACCGATCAAGGTTACTGTTACCTACGGCAACAACCTGACAGTCAACAACGGAAATGGTATCACGGTCGAGGAATATGCCAAAGTAATCATCAATGGCAGCGACCCGGCTTACACATCAAAGGCCAAGGCTATCGCGAGAGCACTCATCATCTTCGGCGGATATGCGCAGAAGCAGTTTGATATCAACACAGATGCGCTCCCGGTTCTTGACGGTGTCAACTTCGACAATCAGTATGCCGATGCAATCAGCGGCGCGGCCTTCACACCGACCGGCGATGACAACGGTGCTTTTGCCGGAGCGACATTGTCCCTGCTTTCTGAGACAAGCGTCAACCTGTACTTCAAGAAGTCTGTCCTCGGATCTTCTGCACCTGAGATGACAGTGCTTTTCGGAAATACAGAGGTTCAGCCGACAGTTACGGCCAAGGGCAGCTACTACGTCTATACGATCGCAGGAAGAACCGGTTCCGGATTCCTGGCGACCCAGTATAATGATACGTTCAGCTTCAGCGTCAACGGCATCAGCGGTAACTATTCTGTTCTGACCTACCTGCAGGCAGCGAAGAACAACACCGCCAATGCACAGACACTGATCAACCTGATCGAAGCTTATTACAACTTTACACAGGTATGTTCAAACTAAGGAAAAGTGAGGATGAATAAACTGATGGAAAAAGCAAACTACGAGGAATGCAAGTTTAAAGTAATCTTTTTCGAAGAGGCCGATATCATTACAGACAGCAATCCTGAACTGGATGATTTCGAGACTCCGCTCACTTAACTTAAGCATTAGGAACACACTTCGTTATATCTATAAAAGGTATAACTATATCTAGTGATCTTTGAAGACCTCCCTGAGAGAAACCTCACGGGAGGTCTTTTTTCGGTTGTTATTTACTGGATTTTTGCTATAATATACGAGGTGTTATTGTGTGCCGATTTCGAGATCTTGTGTGCACAATGGCTACATGCAATTATTTCGAAAGGGGTTTTCAACATGATCAAGACACATGAAGTTGAACAGATGACTTGCGTTGCAAAAGGCTGCAACCACGGTCCGGCTCCGATTCCTGAAGAAGGAAAGTGGATACAGGCCAAAGAAATTAAGGATATCTCCGGTTACACACACGGTATCGGCTGGTGTGCACCGCAGCAGGGCACATGTAAGCTGTCCCTGAACGTTAAGGAAGGCGTTATCCAGGAAGCTCTCGTTGAGACCATCGGATGCACAGGTATGACTCACTCCGCTGCTATGGCAGGCGAGATCCTCCCGGGCAAGACGATCCTCGAAGCTCTCAATACTGACCTCGTTTGCGACGCTATCAATACTGCTATGAGAGAACTGTTCCTGCAGATCGTTTACGGTCGTACACAGTCTGCTTTCTCTGAGGGCGGTCTTTCTATCGGCGCAGGCCTCGAAGATCTCGGTAAGGGTCTCCGTTCCCAGACAGGTACTATCTTCTCTACTCTCGAGAAGGGTCCCCGTTACCTCGAACTCACAGAAGGTTACATCGTTAAGCTCGCTCTGGATGCTGATGATCAGATCATCGGTTACCAGTACCTGAAGATCGGACCGATGCTCGATCAGATCAAGGGCGGTAAGGATGCGAACGAAGCTTACAAGGACAACCTTGGTACATACGGCAGATTCGACAATGCGGCTCGCTACATCGATCCGCGTAAAGAGTAAGAGGAAGGAGATTAAAGATTATGGCATTGTTTGAAAGCTATGACAGAAGAATAGAACAGATCAACAAGGCTCTGAACGATAATGGTATTTCCTCTATCGAAGAAGCAAAGAAGATCTGCGACGAAAAGGGTATTGACCCGTATAAGATCTGCGAAAGCACACAGAACATCTGCTTTGAGAACGCAAAGTGGGCTTATGTTGTAGGTGCTGCTATCGCTATTAAGAAGGGCTGCACAAAGGCAGCTGACGCTGCTGAGGCAATCGGTATCGGCCTGCAGGCTTTCTGCATCCCGGGCACAGTTGCTGATGACCGTAAGGTTGGTCTTGGCCACGGTAACCTCGCTGCTATGCTCCTCCGTGAGGAGACAGAGTGCTTCGCATTCCTCGCAGGCCACGAGTCCTTCGCTGCTGCTGAGGGTGCTATTAAGATCGCTGAGATGGCTAACAAAGTTCGTGTTAAGCCTCTCCGTGTTATCCTCAATGGTCTGGGTAAGGATGCTGCATTCATCATTTCCCGTATCAATGGTTTCACCTATGTACAGACACAGTTCGATTACTACACAGGCGAGCTGAAGATCGTTAAGGAAACTCCTTATTCTGATGGTCCGCGT
>JAILHZ010000188.1 GCA_024695545.1 Clostridiales bacterium | reverse complement strand
GCCGGTACATGAAATGGAAAAAGTGCTTTTCGCGGCGGATGAACTGACCGGACTGATCTGGGCGGCCGCACTGATGCGCCCCTCTAAGAGCACAAAGGATATGGAGCTGAAATCCCTGAAAAAGAAATATAAGAGCAAGGGATTTGCCGCAGGATGCTCCCGCGAAGTGATCGAACGGGGTGCTTCCCAGCTCGGATGGGAACTGGATGAGCTCCTCGAGCAGACGCTTCAGGCGATGGCGGACAGCGAAGATCTTATTCAGCATGAAATGGAAGAAGGATGATTGATAAAATAATCTATTTACCCATTGACATAGTAGGTAAGTAGTAGTATAGTTAACTCATTCGAGCGGGACAGCCGGCAAATAAATAAAAACCACAGTTGACACGGCCGGTGTTTCCAAGAAAAAGAACGTAAGAGAGGAGAAGCGAAGATGAAGCATTCAGTAACCCGAACATGTTATTGCGTCATGTGCGAGCGAATGCGGCCCTCCCGGGATGTTATGGCCGGGCGCGGAACGATTCTTCGCGCCTTTCTGTGAAACGATGAGGCTTAAAACTCATCATGGAGCCATATATCCGGGAGCTTCTTATGAAAACAGGAAGCTCCTTTTTTATGGCCGAAAACGGAATCTTCCCCGGGAGTAAAACAGAAGAGAAAAGGAAAAGAAACGGAAGAAAATATACATGCTATGAGCATGAAACAATTAGGAGCAAAAAATGATTGGATTTGAGTACTACAACCCCGCGAAGATCGTCTTCGGCGAGGATTCAGAGAAGAAACTTAAGGGGCTTCTCGAAGCATATAAGGTGAAATCACTTCTTCTGGTATATAGCGGTGATTTTATCAAGGACCTGGGCATCTATCAGGTCGTTTCCGATGCGGCAAAAGCACTGGGCATCAAGTTCTCGGAGAATGGTGAAGTCGTTCCGAATCCGAGTATCGATCTGGTAAGAAAACTGGTGGAACAGGGTAAAAAAGATGGAGTGGATTTCGTACTCGCTGTTGGCGGAGGTAGCGCGATCGATACGGCAAAAGCAGTTGCGATCAGCATCCCGTACGATGGAGATCCGTGGGACTTCTTCGAAAAAGGTGTCGTTCCGGAAGAAGTTCTTCCGATCGGCGTCATCGCAACCACCGCATCCAGCGGATCTGAGACATCGAACTGCGCAATCCTTTCGAGCGGCGAATGGAAGCTCGGTTTTGAAGATGACCGCATCATCCCGAAGTTCGCGATCATGAATCCAAAGTTTACGGCAGGTCTTCCGGCATACCCGACTTTTGTTGGTGTTGCGGATGTTCTGACCCATCTTCTCGAAAGATATTTCAGCGATGAGAAGAATTCCGATACGACAGACTATCTGATTGAGGGCGCGATCCGTGCACTTCTTGTAAATGCGGATAAGCTTCTTACTGATCCTAAGGATGTGAATGCCAGAGGAGAGATCCAGTGGCTGGCAAGCGTAGCGCATAACAATTTCCTCGATGCAGGAAGAAGAGCCGACTGGGGATCACACCGTATCGAGCATGAGCTTTCCTCGCAGTACAACATCGTACATGGGGAAGGAATGGCGGTCGTTTTCTCCGCATGGGCGAAATACATCGCAGAGAAGAAGCCGTGGAGAGCCGCCCTTCTTGCAAGCCGGGTATTCGGTGTGGATGCTTATAACTACAGCGAGAAGGAAAGAGCATACAAATTCGCATATGAACTTAAGTCGTTCTTTGGAAGGATCGGACTTAAGACTACGTTAACGGAACTTGGTATCGGAAAGGAGGACTTTGATGTCATGGCAGACAGAGCGACCAGAAATGGTCCTGTCGGTCACTACTATCCGCTGGATAAAGAAGAATTCAAGGCAGTACTTGAGCTGGCAGTGTAAAGAGAAAACACGCAGAAAGTATTCCTGAAATAGCCGGGATCCCGGGACGGCGTAAACTTCCCGGGAACAGAATAACAAATTAAGGAGATTAAAACGATGGCTAGAATCAAATTAGTAGAACAGAACGAAGTAACAGGTGCAGAGAAGGAGCGTTTTGACGAGCTCGCAGGAAGAAATGCAGTAACGAACATGAAGAGAGGTCTTCTCAATGATGCAGCAACATACGATGCATTCATGGGCTGGTACACCTCATGGAACCGTCTTGTAGAAGTGATCGGCGAGAAGGACGCTGTGCTCTATGCACACGCGATCTCCACGACTAACTCCTGCCAGCTGTGCTCGCTGTTCTTTATCAGCGATGTAAAGGGTCTGGGTCTGGATCCGAACAACCTCGTATACGATGAGAAGGAGCAAGTGCTCTTTGATCTCGGACAGGCGATCGTAAAGGATCCGACATCCGTATCTGACGAGATCTTCGACCGCTTGAGAAAGTTCTTCAATGACGTTGAGATCGTCGTTATCGTAGGTTTCGCAGGACAGATGATCGCGACTAATAACTTTAATTCCGTATTGAAAATTGACGTGGACCAGAGACTTCTTCCGATCATCGGCGAGTTTAAGCCGGCGACCTGGAGAGATGCTTTGAAGTAATCACCGGCAGGAAATGGGCGTCGTGCCGCAATAACCTTCACATTACGTGAGGCTCATAGAGGATCCTTTCGGATATTCTCCTTTTCCCTATTTTTTCTCAGAACAGGCTCAAACTGAGAAAAAATAGGGAATTTTGGGTTTTAGGGGGAGAGTGTGGGGATTAGTGCCGTTTAAGAGTATTTATGGTATGATGTAACTTGACCAAAAATGGGAAGAAGGGAGTCCCACTATGAAACACATGCAATTTAAGATCGCCGTTTTTCTGTTTTTTACCTACTTCATCATCCGTTTCGGATGGGCATGGGTGATCGGCGGCCTGCTCCTTCTTTTCGGAAAGGATAACCGCACACTGCAGGCGATAGGTCTTGGCCTTGTCATATTTGCGGTGCTTATATCCATCATCGAAGCGGTCAAGGGATATTTCTCCATGAAGAAGATGATGAAGGGCGATAACCCGTTAGCGGCATTTTTCGGTAAAGACAGTACCTTTAGCGACACAAGTATGTACGATAAATTCGATTTTGATGAAGAGATCGAGAAGCATACCAGCGAGATCTTCGAGATGCCGGAAGCGCTTCCCGGCCGCCGCTGCGTCGAGAGACTGAGAGAAGAATTAAACGATTCCAGCACGATTGAAGAGTGCGTAAGTGCTTTTGAAAAAGAATGCGAAGAACCGATCGATCCGGATGAGGAACTGCTTTTCGAGTGCGGGACCTATCCCTGGAACAAGAACCATTTCTCGTTTTCGATGACCCGTCAGTTCCCGGACGGTCAGGACGAATTCTTCCAGGTGAAGCTGGAGGTGCTTTATGAGTCCGATGAGGCCAATGAGAAACTCTTCGAAACCGCATGGGATGCGCAGATGAAAGAGAGCATCTTCGACTATATCCGCCGTTCGAAGTCGTATCACTATGCGCAGGAAAACAAGTCTACTAAGATCAGGATCTATATCACACAGACATAAGGAAATGACATAAGAAAGGGAAAGAATATGAACGAATGTATCGTAAAGCGAAATGAACTGCTTGCGCAGAAGGTCATTAAGGGGCTTGAGTCCCGTAACATGACCGGCTACTATGCCGCAAGTAAAGAAGAAGCTCTGGCAAAAGCACTGGAACTCATCCCGAAGGGTGCTTCTGTGACGATGGGCGGTGCGATGAGCGCCAGAGAGATCGGTCTTGTGGATGCGCTCCAGACCGGAGATTACAACTTCATTGACCGTGACAATTATGAAGATAAGCGTGCCGCGATGCTGGCCGCATACGATGCGGATGTTTTCTTAAGCTCCGCAAATGCGATGACCGAGGACGGCATCCTCGTGAATATCGATGGTAATTCCAACCGTGTATCTGCGATCGCTCAGGGCCCAAAGAAGGTGCTCTTTATCGTGGGCATGAATAAGGTCTGCGACGATATCGACGGCGCCATGAAGCGTGCCAGAAACGTCGCGGCACCGACCAATGCGCAGCGCTTCGGCCTGGATACGCCGTGTGCGAAGACCGGATCCTGCATGAACTGCAAGTCTCCGGATACGATCTGCTGCCAGTTCCTTATCACGAGGTACTCCCGGCATGAAGGCCGTATTCACGTGATTCTGGTCAATGACAATCTTGGATTCTAATAGGACAGGTGACATAAGGAAATGACTTCCGAAGAAAAATTAAGAGCCATGGCGGAGAGGATGGATCAGAAGTCGAATAAGACGACGACTTCCAGCGAAGATACCGTTCTTTCCATCGTATGTAAAAATGTATTCACTTACTTTAACTTAGTATTCGCGGTGATTGCGATCCTGCTGATCATCGCAAGGTCGTACCGGAGCCTGACGTTCCTGCCGATCATCATCGCGAACACCGGTATCGGTATTTTCCAGCAGCTCCGCTCGAAGAAAGTACTCGATAACCTGAACGTTCTCGCCCAGGCTTCCTACGAGGTCGAGCGTAACGGTGAGAAGGTGACGGTGCCGATGGATCAGCTTCAGACGGGCGACATCATCTTCCTCGAGGGCGGTCAGCAGATCCCGGCCGACGCGGAGATGGTCTCGGGTACACTGAATGTTAATGAATCTCTTCTGACCGGTGAGGCGGACGAGATCGAGAAGACCGAAGGTGCGCAGCTGATGTCCGGTTCTTTCGTTGTTTCCGGTAAGGGCACAGCGAAACTTACCGCGGTCGGCAGTGACTGTTACGCCGCACAGCTCACGACGAAAGCCCGTGAGATCAAGAATAAGAAATCCGAACTGGTCAAGAATATCGAGCTGATCATCAAGATCGCGGGTATCGCAATCATCCCGCTTGGTGTCGCGCTCTATGTTGAGGCGGTCGCCATCAACCATAAGACGGTAAGTGAAGCGATCGTTTCGATGGTCGGTGCGATCATCGGTATGATCCCTGAAGGTCTTTATCTCCTTCTGACTGTTGCTCTTGCACTCGGTGCGATGTACCTGGCACAGAAGAAAGTTCTTCTCCACGACATGAGAAGTATAGAGACACTTGCCCGTGTAGACGTGCTCTGCGTCGATAAGACCGGTACGATCACATCCAACGAGATGAGCGTTACCGAGGTGTTCCTGCCGGGCGCGGATCCGATCGTAGAACTGTCGGAGACGGCGACCGATCCGGAAGAGTCGGATGAGGATGAAGAGGAAGATGAGGATTCACATACAGAAAAGGCCGAAGTGAAGTCCGAGCCGAAAGCCGTCGATCCTGAAGTCGAGAAGAAGAAGGAGATCATCTCCCGCTATATTGCGACCGTCGATGACGGCAAT
The DNA here is from genome assembly GCA_024695545.1 of Clostridiales bacterium. Next base: position 1,304 of record JAILHZ010000188.1, on the reverse strand, counting down.
ATCACCATGAATGCACTCGTCGATTATTTCGGCAAGGGCGAGGTTTATAAGGATGCAGACGTGACTCCGTTTACTTCGAAACTGAAGTATTCCGAAGTAAAGATGGAGGATGTGACCTACCGTCTCGGTGCTCCGGATATTCTTCTCAGCAAGGAAGACTACGATGAGACACGTCCGATGATCGAGGCACAGGCGGAGCACGGACTCCGTGTTCTCGTTTTTGCGGAAGTAGAGAGATCCGGCCGCATCGCACCGGTGCTTTTCATCGCGCTGAAAAACGGTATCCGTAAGAATGCTCCGGAGACATTCGAATACTTTAAGAAGCAGGGCGTTGAAGTCAAGGTCATCTCCGGTGATAACCCGCTGACCGTATCGAAGATCGCCCATCAGGTCGGTATCCCGCATTCCGACAGATATGTCGATGCCACCACACTCGAGGATGATGATGCGATCCAGGAGGCGGTCAGCAAGTATACGATCTTCGGCCGTGTAAAACCTGAGCAGAAGAAGAGCATCGTGCTTGCACTGAAGAAGAACGGACTTAAGGTCGCCATGACCGGTGACGGTGTCAACGATATCCTCGCCATGAAGGAAGCCGACTGCTCGATTGCGATGGGTAACGGATCCGATGCGGCACGTCAGGCGGCACAGGTCGTACTTCTTGATTCCGACTTCTCGCGAATGGAAGATATCGTATCCCGCGGACGTCAGATCATCAACAACATCACAAGATCCGCGACGGTATTCCTCTTTAAGAATATCTTCTCGATGCTCCTTGCGATCTGCGCGATCATCGCGACATTCAACTACCCGCTGGTACCGTCCCAGATCTCGCTAGTAACATTGTTCAACACCGGAGTTCCGGCCTTCCTGCTGTCTCTCGAACCGAATACGAGAAAGCAGAAGCAGAGCTTCTTCCGGAGGATCCTGGCCAATGCGGGACCTGCTGCGTTCACGGCCTTCTTTACGATTGCCGCGCTTGCTTTCTATGGAGAACGGAACAACATCAACACTGAGAGCCTCGGCGTTATTGCGACGTTCCTGCTGGCGATTGCCGCTTACCTTCTGCTCCTGCACATCTCGAGACCGTTCAACAAGTACCGCTCGATCGTTGTCCAGCTTATGTTCTTCGGATTCTTCCTGTTCATATACATCCCGTTCACTCGTGACCTTTACATGATGAAGGGCCTGAACACAGAAGAGATCCGTATCCTTGCCATCTTTGCGCTCATTGAGATCGCGATCATCAAAGTCCTGATGCTTGTCCTGGAACATGTCCGGAAGATGAAGCGCCTGGAGAAGGT
>JAILHZ010000171.1 GCA_024695545.1 Clostridiales bacterium | reverse complement strand
GGAGTATTCTCTAAGCTATACGGACGATATTCCTTTCCAGTGGATCAGACAGGCTATTCACGGCCTTGAGAGCAAGAATCCGATCTGCGTGGTCGGGGATACAGAGCCCGGCACCCTGCTTTGCATTGTCGGATGGGATACACATATTCTGTGGGAAGAAGACAGAGACTCCGTGCGTGCCGGCAAGATCAAACATGAATATTCCGATGTAAATATGCTTGAGTTCGCAAGGATGCTCTATAACGACGTCAGCACCGATTTTGCCGAGTGGGTGAAGTTTAACTGGGCATCGGATGCGCAGAATGCAGGGGAGAGAAAGGCGGAACTTAAGGATCTTCTTTCCCGTTTAAAAGAACTGATCGACGGTAAGAACTAAGTATATCAGGGAGAAAGGGTATCGAGGGACACCCGGGGGGATCTCATGAGCGGCAAGAACGGCAAGAGAAGATTTCACATCGACGAACGCTATGTTACCGTCAACCTGACGCTGACGATCATCCTGTATTCGATGGTCGTTCCGTTCTGTATCTATCTGTGCGTTGATAATCTCATCCGGGGCGATCTTCTTGTGGCCAGATACGCGTTCTTCTGCGCGTCCATGACCGCCATCGCCACAGTGCTTTTCGCAATATGCAAATTCGGAAAGAAAAGGCGAAGATGGCTGATGCATCTGGCGATCAATATCCAGTGCTTCGTCTACTGGATCACGTTCTGTTTCTTCCTTTATACCGGAGGCACGAGCGGAACGAGTATCTTCCTGTTCTTCCTTGCGGTACCGGTCGTATTCTTTTTCTTTAACCTGTCCTACGGCCTTTACTTCAATATGGTTTTCTTCATCATTATGGTCGTGTACATGAACACGCCGCTTCGGGATATGGGATATCAGTTCCCGGAATCCTATTATTCGCGTCTTCCGATGATGTACTTCGTCAACGTCGTACTCTGCGGCCTGGCGCAGTACGAGGTCGTCAAAGCGAAGATCAAGCAGGAAAAAGCACTGGAAGAGGCCAAGCGCGCAAGTGAGGCGAAGACGGACTTCCTCGCCAATACCAGCCATGAGATAAGGACTCCGATCAATGCGGTCCTCGGTATGAATGAGATGATCCTTCGCGAAACCACGAAAGCGGAGAAGCTCGAGGATGCCTCTCCCGAGGAATACCGGGAAGCATTCGATAAGATCCGCCACTATTCGGGCAATGTCGGAAGCGCCGGTAACAACCTTCTTTCCATCATCAACGACATCCTCGACTTTACGAAGATCGAGGAAGGAAAGATGGACATCGTGAAGGTCGAGTATCAGCTGAGTTCCCTGATCAACGATGTCAGCAACATGATCTACTTTAAGGCGAAAGAGAAGAATCTGTCTTTCGTGACCAAAGTCGATGAGAAGCTTCCCGACCGCCTGTACGGCGATGTTGTGCGCGTCCGTCAGGTCATCACCAACATCCTCAATAACGCGGTCAAGTATACCGATGAAGGAAGTGTTTCCCTGAAGATCAGCGGCACGCGTGCGGAAACGACGCAGGACGGAAAGCCGGTACTTATTCTGACCGTCGCGGTCGCCGATACGGGTATCGGTATCAGCGAGGAAAACATCAGTAAGCTATTCGGTAAATTCGAGCGTGTGGACCTCGAGAAGAACAGTACGAAGGAAGGCACGGGCTTAGGCCTTGCAATCACGAAGATGCTCCTTGATATGATGGGCGGTGACGTAAAGGTTGAAAGTAAGTACGGTGTCGGATCCACATTTACGATCTCCATTCCGCAGGTCGTTCTCTCCGAAGAGCCGGTCGGCAATTTTACGGAGAAGTTTGAAAAGAGCCTCGGCGAGAAGAAGGCGTATCACGAGAGCTTCCGCGCGCCGGAGGCAAGGATCCTGATCGTCGATGATACGAAGATGAACTTGGTCGTTGCGACGGCGTTCCTGAAGGAAACGCAGGTGCAGATCGATACGGCGTCCGGAGGTAAGGAAGCCGTGGAGATGGCGCTGAAGGACAAGTACGACGTCATCCTTATGGACCAGCGTATGCCGGAGATGGACGGCGAGGAAGCTCTTCGCGCAATCAAGAACGAGAAGGAAGGACCGAATATATGTACACCTGTGATCTGCCTTACTGCGGACGCAGTCGTAGGCGCCCGTGAGCGTTATCTGTCGAAGGGCTTTGACGATTATCTGACCAAGCCGATCGACAGCACTTATCTTGAGAGAATGCTCAAGAAGTATATCCCTGAAGAGAAGGTCGAGATCGTTTCCGATTCCGATGCAAAAGCACCTGTCCCGGCGGCGAAGTCCGCTGCGGCGTCGGAGGGGAATTCCGAAGCATCTGAGGGAACAGCTGAAGCATTTGTGGAATCTCCGTTTAAAGCACTGGAAGATGCCGGGATCGATACTAAGAAGGGTAAAGCGAACTGCGGCGGTGATGAAGAGTTCTACCGCTCGATCCTCGGAGAATACGTAAAGGGTGCGGAAGAGAAAAAGAGGAATCTGCAGCGTTTCCTCGATGAAGGTGATACGAAGAACTACGGAGTCCTTATCCACTCGCTGAAGAGTACATCCGCAATGATCGGAGCTGATGCGCTGAGTAAGCTTGCGCAGCAGCTTGAAAACGCAGCGGTAAAAGAAGACATAGAGTACATCAGGAAAAACCACAGTGCTTTTATCAGGGAATATGACGCTGTGCTCAAAGCACTCGGCAAGGTGGTCACAGTAGCTGCAGATGCCGATGACGACGAGATCCTGGAATTCCTGCCGGAAGAAAACTAAGACTGGTTTTCACGATTCGTGGAGGGGGAACGTATGAAGAAAAAACTCGCATTACTGATGGCCGTTATGGTGCTTCTGGGAAGCGCCGGCTGTCTTCCGGAAAAGAGAGACGTGGAAAAGGGGAGACTGACGAAAGCGCAGACTGAAGAAGAGGATGATGAACCGGATGAGCCCGAAACTCAGGCAACGCTTCAGAAATATACCGGAGAAGTAATTCATGATCTTAACGGCTATACGCTGAACCGCACGTTCTATCGTAGAGCTTATGGCGCGCCGAAAAAAGATACGGTGGAGTACTGGGATAATCCGGTACCGAGTGTGTCTCTCTGGTTGGAGAGAGTTAGCTTTGAAGATTATCTGCTTAGTAAATCTAATATTCAGAATCTTCAGAATACGCTGGATGAGCAGTTCGATGAACTCTGGGAAGAGTATGAAGAGCTTTATCAGGAAAAACTGGATGACTTTGTCAGATGCGAGAAGAACGGATCGGATCTTCCGGGGGCTTCATTTCATTCCAGTGTAACAATATATCGGGCGGATGATGCAGTTACCTCACTTTTTATTTTGCCGGGTGTCAATGAGAATTCAGAATTCATCGCGAAAGATGTTAACGGAAACTACAGGACCGAGGACGCCTCTTTGATCCTCTTTGATGAAGTCGTCAAAGACAGAGATGCGGTACGTGACTATGTGAAGAAGGTGCATCCGGATAGTGAGGAAAAAACGCTGGATGAACTGGAAAAAGAAGAGCCGGTATTTACGATTACTTATGACGGAATCGTCTTTCCAAAATCGCACTTGAAAATCCCTGTCTTCGGTGGACTGGAGGATGCCTTCGATCTCAGTTATTTTTCCCGGACTCCGGATACCTATATGCTGTACATGAATGAGGATTACTCGCTGACGTGGGATTTCGATGATGATGGAAAGATGGAGAAACTCTCTTTTCGGGGCGACGATACATCCGATGAGTTCCGGCTCTTCATGACGATGGGTGATGAGGAATATGAGATCACGAAAGAACAGGTGCCGTCGTTAGATTATTCCATGGGTGCGGTTCCTCGATATGTGCTCTTTGAGAACAATATGGCATTTGTCGCCATGTTTCTCCTTGAAGGCGATGACGGTTTAGAGCACTACATCCACATTCCACCCGGAGAGATTCAGGAGATGGGAGATTATTATCCAACACTTTTGGAAATCTATAACCCGTATTCCGAGCTTGCCACGAGTACAGAAAGAATCATCGGCGGAACGGTCATCTATCCGAATGTTACATTTGTCGGGGCGGTACCCGAACCGTATGACGACTGGTGCGAGGCATCGACACCGGTCATGCAGATACAGAAGGAGCTGCGAGGAAAAGAGTTTGATTATCGCACCAGAAGTATCGGGGCAGATACGATACTTGAGAAAGATATGATGGTCACGTCAGCCATTTATAATTTAGATACCGAGCAGATCGTCGTCAAAGTCCTCGATCCGGACGAAGCGAAAGTGCGATATGTCCTTCTGGAGACAGACCGGCATGAGATGACAGTGGCCGGTGAGAATCCCTATGACGCATTTCTCGGCCTCTATAACTATATCTGATGATATAATCAACTAGGGGAAGATGGCAGACTAATAGAACCGGAGGGCATGTATGGGCACTTGGAGTGCAAGTATCACAGGAAACGATACGGCACAGGACCTTGTCGCCGAGTATAAGGCGGCGTTTTACAAATTCGATGTAGACACTGCGGTCAGTAAGATAGACGCTTACGTCCGCACGCTGTTTGATGAATCCGAGGAAGAAGAGTGGTGCAACTACTATTACTCCCTCGCAGACTTCATGTGGAGGAAGGGCATCCTGACCGATGCAATTAGAGACCGTGCAGTGGAGATGATTGACAGTGATTTTGGCATGGGACTATGGATCGATGCCGGATTGAAAGAAGAAGCCGCCCGCCGAAAAGAACTTGCGAAGTTCCGGGAGAAGATCCTTTCGCCGCAGTGCGCGCCGAAAAAGATCAAGCTTGATTTCCATACGGAAGATATCTTCAACGACGGTGAGTACGTCGCTTTCCGCCTGAAGACGCTTGACAAGCACTATAACCGTGAAACAGGTTGTGCCAAGCTTACGGAAGATGAGTTCCACGCGTGTAACGATAAATATGTAGTCGAACAGAAACTGATGTCCGATGCGTCCCGGGTTTCCGAAATCGTTCCGGAGGTCTGCGAGCGATGGGCGATCTTCCGTCTTTTCGAGGGGTTGTTCGATTCTCCCGAAGAGATTAAGATCAGTGATCTGAAGGAAGCAGAGTTTCATGATGAACTGCCGTACTTTTATACGGAGAGCACCATGTTCCACTTCAAAAAGCGCGGATATGTGGTGATCGGAAGCGGCGACATCCCCGCAAATATTCCGAAAGAACATGTGAATCCGCTGTATCTGGGGATCAATAACGAGACCTATAATCCGGATTCGCTTTTGGTGAAATCTGCGTATCCTTTCAAGATCGAGATCGAGCCGTATTCGAGTGCGATCAGCACACTGTATACGTTTGTGGAAAAGGAAGTCCGGATCGAGTGCGGAGAGGGCGAAGCCCCCAATACCATGATCTTCAAGAAGT
>JAILHZ010000165.1 GCA_024695545.1 Clostridiales bacterium | reverse complement strand
GGATCCTTCTTCGTGAAAAGCACTTTTCTTTACGACAGGAGACATTCTTATGCAGGATGAAAAGAAGTTCAAATTGCTGATCATTAACCCGGGCTCGACCTCGACGAAGGTGAGTCTTTTCGAGAACGAGGAATCCGTTTTCGAGAAAAGCCTTTTTCATGATGCGGATGTTCTCCTATCTTTTCCGCACGTAAATGACCAGATGCCTTTCCGTTACGGCGTCATCCTCGACATGCTGAAGGATGAGGGATATAAGCCGGAAGAGATCGACGTATTCGTCGGCCGCGGCGGTTCTGCACACACGCAGCCGGGCGGTATCACGAAGATCGACCAGAAGCTCTACGACGATACAGTTGCTGCCGTCGGCGGCAGTGAGCACCCGGCCAAGCTCGGTGTCATGCTCGCCTGGAAGTTCGCGCAGGAATTTAATAAGCCGGCATTCACACTGAACCCGACCAACGTAGATGAGTACGGTGACTATGCCCGTCTTACCGGCATCAAGGGCATCTACCGTGTATCCCACTCCCACGTGCTGAACCAGAAGGCTGTTGCCGAATACCATGCGGAAAAAGTCATGGGCAAGAAGTACGAAGACTGCAATTTCGTTGTCGCTCATATCGATGGCGGTATCACCGTCAGCGCGCACGACCACGGTAAGATGGTCGACGGAAACATGGGTGCCGACGGCGAAGGTGCTTTTACACCGACAAGAATCGGATCTGTGCCGGTACTGGCCCTTCTCGACTATATTGAAGAACACTCTGTCGCGGACGTACGTCTCCGCTGCTCCCGTGCCGGCGGTTTTGTCGATCTGTTCGGAACCGCGAATGCCGACACGATCCACGATCTGCTCGAAAAGGGCGATAAGAAGGCTGACCTCGTCTGGAACACCATGCTCTACCAGATCTGCAAGATGATCGGCGAGATGAGCTGCGTGCTCTGCGGCAAGGTCGACGGCATCCTTCTTACCGGCGGACTTCTCCGCTTCCCGGACGTTAAGGAAATGATCGAAAAGCGCTGCGGATGGATCGCACCGATCAGCGTTTATCCGGGCGAGATGGAGCAGGAGGCTCTGGCGCTTCCGGCACTGAAGGTCATGCAGGGCAAGCTTACCGCACGCACATACTCCGGAGAGGATGTATGGCAGGGATTTGAAGGATTCGAGATTTAAGAAAGCGAGGATTTTCGTATGAGTTTAATTGATAGGATCAGAGCAAAAGCACAGGCTGATGTTAAGAAGATCGTTCTTCCGGAAGGTGACGAAAAGCGTACCGTAAAGGCGGCGGAGATCATTAAGAAGGAAGGGCTCGCGGAGCCGATCCTCATCGGAGATCCGGACGCCGTTGCCAAGGTTGCCTCTGAGCAAGGCGCGGACATCACGGGCATCGAGGTCATCTCTCCCGCAAAGAGCGCAAAGTTTGATGAATATGCACAGGCTCTCTATGAGCTGAGAAAAGCAAAGGGCGTTACCGAAGAGGACGCAAAGAAGCTGGTTTCCGACCCGATGTACTTTGCCGTCATGATGGTCAAGCTCGGTGACGCGGACGGCCTCGTTTCCGGCGCCGTTCACACCACGGGCGACATGCTCCGTCCGGCACTTCAGATCATCAAGGCAAAGCCCGGTATGTCCATCGTATCGAGTTCTTTCCTGATGGAGTGCCCGAACAAGAGCCTCGGCGAAGACGGACTTCTCGTCTATGCCGACTGTGTCGTTAACCCGTGCCCGACTGCGGAAGAGACCGCGCAGATCGCTGTTTCCGCTGCAGAGACCGCACGTGTTCTCTGCGGCATCGAAGAGCCGAGAGTCGCACTTCTTTCCTTCTCCACGAAGGGCAGCGCCAAGCATGACCTCGTTACCAAGATGCAGGAAGCAACTCGTATCGCTCATGAACTCGCACCGGATCTTCTCCTTGACGGCGAGATGCAGTTTGACGCAGCTCTCGTTCCGGAAGTAGGCGCTTCAAAAGCACCGGGATCCCCGGTTGCCGGCCGTGCCAACGTCCTGATCTTCCCGGATCTTCAGGCGGGTAACATCGGATATAAGATCACACAGCGTATCGGCGGCGCTGACTGCTTCGCAGTACTTCAGGGTCTCGCAAAGCCCTGTAACGATCTGTCCCGCGGCTGCTCTGTCGAGGATATCGTAAACACTGTAGCAATGACGGCCGTTCAGGCACAGTAATTAAAGGATCTCCCTGTTTTATAAGGAGCTCCCTGCTTTTCAGAAGGATCAGAAGGACCGGAAAGGAACAGGCTCATGACGAAGTATTTTGTCTGCTCGGATATTCACGGGGCGGAATCCCGGCTCGAGTCGGCGCTGTCGCGCCACAAGGATATCGATACCGTGATCGTCTGCGGTGACCTGGAGATGGAGTCTTATGATCTGGAAGAGATCGTAAGACGATGCACCTCGCGCTCGATGGACATCCGCATGGTCCGTGGAAACTGCGACTACTACTTCTCCTCTTCCTCCGGAATTCCCGACCGCATCACGGTGCCGCTGAGCAAGACGCAGCGCGCACTGGTCACACATGGCCACCTTTACCGCGCAAGTATGGAGCTGATAGCCTATGCGGCGAAGGAAAGCGGGTGCAATGTGGTGGTCTACGGGCACACGCACAGGCAGCAGGATAAGGAGACATACGGTATCCGTTTTCTGAATCCGGGCGCCATGAAAAACGGCAATTACATGACCATCGAATCAGACGAATCGGGAGCACTTCATGTAGAACTGTTCGGATAACCCCGATAAAGTCTTAAAAAGTATTCTCCGCTCCGTGTTTTTCCTGTAATTTGGGAATTGCACGGAGCGTTTCTTTTGCTATACAATAGGTACAATAGGCTAAAGGTTTTTTAAGGAGGGTCTAAACTATGAAATGTACGAACTGCAATGCAGAAAACATGGAAGGCGCTTTATTCTGTTCTGAATGCGGAACCAGATTTGCACCGCCGGAGAATATTGATACACCTTCTGCCGAGGCTGCAGATACACCTGCTGTAGATACACCTGCCGCAGATGCCGTCGAACTGCCTTCTTCTGATGATGCGCAGATCCCGGCAGCAGATCCTCTTGAGGAAACGATCGCGGATGATTTCCAGGTTCCGGAAAACGCTGCATCTCCGTTCGCTCCTGCCCCGGCAGCTGCGCCGGAAGCAGTTCCCGAGTTAGATCAGACAGTAGCTATGGGCTTCCAGGAGAATGCCGAGTCTATGGCACAGACCGTGCCGATTTTCCAGCCTGCCCAGGAAGCACCGGTCCAGCCGGAATTCCCGCAGGCACCTGCACCGGCATTCCAGAGCGCACCGGAGTTCCAGAGCGCACCGCAGCCGGCAGCTCCGATGAACTATGTCGATCCGTCTGCACCGTCTGAGAAGAAGCAGAAGAAATTCCTCGTACCGATGGTCATCTTCGCAGTGCTTTTCGCGCTGGCCGCGGCTGCCATTGGTGTCGGCACATACCTCTTCCTGAAGGAGAAGAAGGATAACAAGGATCTGAAGGCTCAGGTCGAGAACTGCGAAGCGGAAATCGACGAGAAGGATGATCAGATCTCCAATCTCGAAGACGACGTAAAGGATTATGTTCAGAAGCAGAATAATCTTCAGAACGAGATCGTCGAGCTGACCAACGAGAAGGATCAGCTGGCAAATGATCTGGCAACCGCTCAGAATGACAGCAGCGCTGCCCAGAAGGAAATCGCCGAGTATAAGAAGCAGGCAGAAGATAATGCAAAAGCACTGCAGGGCATTTACTCTGATATCGACAAGCTGCAGGATCCGAACAGAACATTCTACGCCAACAGAAACGTAATCGTTCTTCAGAAGGGCGCGAATGATAATATTCCTGTCACCCTCAGCGGCGCTTCCGGCAACTTCACATTCAACTGCAACAGCAATAACAAGAACGTTGATGTAAAGTGGGAGAATGACTGGCTCAACGAAGGCAAGAACGCTATCTGCTCCATCACGATCACAGCCGGCAACGCTACCGGAAAGACCGTACTCACTTTCACAAATACCATGAACAGTGATTCTTTCCAGGTCATCGTATTCGTAATCTGATTTTATCCTTCGCGATTTGACGCGAACCCAAAGGGGGAATGCTGTTTATGATTTGTCCGAACTGCAATTCACAAAATGATGATCAAGCCATGTTCTGTTCCGAATGCGGCACTGCGCTGCATTCTCTGGGTCAGACTGTACCGGTCCCCATGAGTCCTTCTGATTTTCAGAATATCGGACAGACCATGTCTCCGCAGGTCCCTGCGATGAATTATGAGCCACAGGCTCCGGCGATGGGTATTGAGCCGCAGGTCCCTGCGATGAATATCGAACCGCAGGAGCAGCAGCATGCTCCTCTCCCGTCATATCAGCCTGCTTTCCAGTCTTCCTGGGAGGAAGAGAAAACCGCTCCGGTTCCGATCAGCGCGCCCGTTTATCTCGGTGCCGAGACTGAGTCGGCGCAGGTGCCGGAGAAGAAGCAGAAGAAATTCCTCGTACCCATGGTCATTTTCGCAGTGCTTTTCGGACTGGCGGCGGCCGGACTGGGCGTAGGTTCATACTTCTTCTTCAAGCAGAAGGGCGATCATGAGCGTGCGACCGCGCAGCTCGAGGACCGTCTGGAAGAGCGCGCGAACAAGCTTGAAGAACAGCAGGGCGAGATCGAGGAGCTGCAGAGCAAGAATAAGACTCTCGAGCAGTCCAACAGCGACCTTAAGGGAAGCCTCACAACGGCTCTCCAGCAGCGTGATGAGTATCAGAAGCAGGCAGAGGATGCCGCCAAGAACGTAGGCGATCTGACCAATCAGACGATCCTTGGCGAGATCGCTACGTATCCTGCCGGAAACGAGAAGTTCTTCGCAACCAAGAACGTAGTCGTACTGCATAAGGGCGAATCCGAGACTATCAAGGTCGGCTTCCTCTCCAGCGGGCAGTTCACCGTGTACTGGAATTCCGATAACAGACTGATAACTCCTACCTGGCAGCAGGACTGGGCATATCAGGGCAATCTCGGTATATGCTCCATTACTTTCCTGGCCGGAAATACCACCGGAAAGACGATGATCACGTTTACCAACAACGTAAACAGCGAGACTTTCAAGCTCGTCGTATACGTCATTGACTGATGTAGTAATCCTGCTGAAAACTTGCGGTTTTTTGCTCATGTTTCGTGCTATTGTTGAAAAAGCACTTCGGGGGAAAGTATAATCTCCTTACAAAGTTCATATAAATGGAGGTACTTGTATGGCTTGTTTTTTAGTTCCTACCGCAGAAGCGATCGTAACAACGATTGCTCAGAAAGTCCTTGCTTCTAAGGAAAAGAATATGGAGATCCACCACGAGAGCGGATCTGGTAAAATCATTGAGAAATCCCGTTTCTCCAGAAAACTGGGCTGGCTCAATAACATGCTCTGGGGCGGTTCCGCACTTCTGGCACTCGAGCACGTATGGCACGGCGAAGTAGTTCCGTGGTTCCCGTTTCTGACGGCAGCTACCGATTCTGCTGACCGCGCGGAGATGCTCCACGAGATGTCCACCGTCGGTGTAACCATGGCTCTTCTCGTAACCGCAGTATGGGTCGGTATGGTCGTCGTATCTTCCCGTCTCGAGAAGCGTGCCGGCAAGACCACTAAGGTTCTCGTTGAAGAAACAATTGAAGAGAATAAATGAGGTGACCGCATGACTTTACTGATTTCTGTATTTGCTGCAATCATCGCAACGATCGTATGGTACAAGAACGCTCCGAAGGACGAATGGAAAGTCGGAACTCTGGCACTGATGTACTGGGGCGCTTCCCTCATGTGGATGGTCGACGCCATCTTCGAGTACGCGGAGCTGAAAGAAGCTTTCTTCCAGCCGGAAACAGCTGACATGATCAATGACTCTTTCCTCGGCCTGACCGTTGTAGCTCTGGGTCTGATCATCTGGCTCGTAGTTCTTCTGGTCAAGGATCCTAAGGGCGTCCTCAAGAATGCTTTGAGAAAGAATGAAAACAAGAATTAAAGATATTCTGGAATCATTAGAGCGCGGTGACATCACTTCGGAAGAAGCACTTCTGAAGCTGAAGGCCGCGCCTTTTGATGACCTCGGATATGCCAAGGTCGACCACCACAGAGGGATCCGTCAGGGTGTCTCCGAGGTAATTTACGGTGCGGGAAAAACACCTGAGCAGATCATCGGCATCATGAAATCCATGATCGAAAACGGCCAGGAACGGATCCTGATCACCCGCCTCTCCGAGGAAGCGGCTGAGCTTGTGAAAGCCGCACACGATATCACGTATTACAAAGACGCACGCATCGGATTCTACGGTGCTTTTCCTGCGGCAGACGGCATCGGCAGGATCGTCGTCGCGACTGGCGGTACCAGCGACATCCCTGTCGCGGAAGAAGCCGCGATCACCGCAGAGAGCATGGGCAACGAGGTTCTCCGCCTCTACGATGTGGGAGTTGCCGGTCTGCACCGTCTTCTCGCGCACAAGGAAGAGATCATGTCCGCGAGCGTCATCATCGCGATCGCCGGTATGGAGGGCGCGCTCGCCAGTGTCATTGGCGGGCTTGCCGACTGCCCGGTCATCGCCGTCCCTACTTCCGTCGGATACGGCGCTTCCTTTGAAGGCCTGTCCGCACTTCTCTCGATGCTCAATTCCTGCGCCAGCGGCGTGTCCGTCGTCAACATCGACAACGGCTTCGGCGCCGGTTATCTGGCCGGCATGATCAACCATATGGAGGCAAAGAAATGAAGGTTCTCTACATCGACTGTTCCATGGGCGCTGCGGGCGACATGCTGAGCGCAGCCCTTCTCGAGCTTCTTCCCAAGGAAGAGCGCGAAGCCTTTATCGCGAAGCTGAATTCACGCGGCATCCCCGGAGTTGAGTACTCCGCAGAGCCCTCCGTCAAGTGCGGCATCACCGGCACACACATGACCGTGACCGTCAACGGCGAAGAAGAAGGCTGCGGCTGCGAGGACCACGACCACCACCATCATCACGCTCATGAGCATGGTCATTCCCATCACCACAGCAGCATGCACGACATCGAGCATATCGTCGGCGATCACATGAAGCTCCCGACTTCAGTCGCACTGGATGTTCTGGCAGTCTATCAGGAGATCGCTGAGGCAGAGAGCCACGTACACGGCCAGCCCGTCGATCAGATCCACTTCCACGAAGTCGGTTCAATGGACGCTGTCGCCGACATCACGGCAGTATGTCTCCTCATGAAAAAACTCGCTCCGGACGAAGTGATCGTTTCTCCGATCCATGTTGGATCCGGCACAGTGAAGTGCGCACACGGCATCCTTCCTGTCCCCGCTCCGGCAACGGCGCAGATCCTTCAGGGCATCCCGACTTACAGCGCCGATATCAGCGGCGAACTCTGCACACCGACTGGCGCTGCGCTTCTTAAGCACTTTGCGACTGGCTTCGGAAAGCAGCCTATGATGAAGACTTCCGCCATCGGCTACGGCATGGGTAAAAAAGACTTCCCGAGAGCTAACTGCGTACGCGTGATGATCGGCGAATCCTGCGAGGAAACCGGCAAATCCGTCACATCTTCCGCGTATTCTGTTGCAGATTCATCTGCGGCTGCAGAAAGCGCGCCGGCATCAGCCAAGGCTAGTGCTTTTTCATCCAACGGCGACATCATCGAGCTGTCTTGCAATGTGGATGACATGACCGGCGAAGCTGTCGGCTTTGCGATGGAGCGGCTTTTCGAAGCAGGCGCCAACGAAGTATTCACCGTTCCCTGCGGCATGAAGAAGTCCCGTCCGGGCATCCTTCTGCGCGTTCTCTGCAAGCCCGAAGACAAGGAGAAATTCGTAAAGCTGCTTTTCAAGTACACGACCACGATCGGGGTCCGCGAGACGCTCATGCAGCGCTACACGCTCGACAGACGCATCTATGAAGTGGACACCTCATTCGGCCGCGTCCGCGTGAAAGTCTCCTCCGGGTATGGCGTGACCAGAAAGAAAGCCGAGTACGAAGATCTCGCGCGCATCGCAAAAGAAAACAACCTCAGCATCGCCGAGGTTGAAAAGAAGCTTTCTGATGAACTGAAAGACTAAGTTTATTTCAAGTGTTGGTCAATGTAAAAAGCACTTTCTTTGACCATTACATTGACTTTTGCAGGCAACCGACGCCACGCGCCACGCGCCACGCAGCAGCCCGCGACCATGCGGGAAAATCACTTCTCCAGCAGCTTATCAAATCTCTCTTTAAAGATCTTCGTATTGTTCTCGAAGAGGTTATTGCCCTCTGTGTCAATGGATACGACCAGCGGACCGAATTCCTTTACCTTCATGATCCACAGGGCCTCCGGCATGCCAAGGTCCATCCACTCCACGCCCTGGAGCTCTTCAACTTCCTGAGCGGCAACAACAGCACATCCGCCCGGATATGCACAGTGGATCGCACCGAACTTCTTGCAGGCCTCTGTGGTCTTCTCGAGCATACCGCCCTTACCGATGATCACACGGATACCTGTCTGCTCGATGAAGTCTGCTTCCGCAGCTTCCATACGGCGGCTCGTTGTCGGTCCGATGGAAACCATGAACTGCTTGCCGTTCTCGTCCTTTCCGACGATCGGGCCGGCGTGGATGATCGCGCCGTCCTTGAACTCAAAGTTCTCAGGCATTACCTTTTCCTGAACGACTCTCTTGTGGCCGCTGTCACGGCAAGTCGCGAGCATACCTGTAAGGTACACGGTATCCCCGATGCGGAGATCCTTGATCTGATCATATGTAACAGGAGTAGTTAAAACCTTCTTCATGTCTTACACCTCCTCATTCTTCGCGTCCGCCGCAGCGGTGAGTGCTTTTTTATGGGAAATAATTTCAGAAGTGAGATCCTTGTGGATGATGATCTCGCCTCTTCTTGTAGCCCAGCAGCCGGTCGTGATACCGACGCCCAGCGTTGCCGGGTGATGGGCTGCCGCCTCGATATTTACGTTCAGGACAGTGTGGCTTCCGCCGAATCCCAGAGGCGCGATACCCAGAGAATCGAGACCCGCCTGGATCTCATCTTCAAGCTTGGCAACTTCCGGATACTGCGAACGTGTGCCGATCGGACGGAGCAGCGCCTTCTTGGAAAGCATCGCGGATGTGGCCGCGCAGGTGCCCAGACCAATACCGATGCAGAGCGGCGGGCAGGCATTTACACCCCAGTCCAGAATCGTCTGGTAAACAAACTTCTTGACGCCCTCGACGCCCTCGAGCGGCATCAGGACCTTACTTCTGCCCGGGAGCGAGCATCCGCCGCCGGCCATATACATACGCAGGCGAAGATCGGAAGAACCCGGGACAAGATCGTACTCGATATACGGCGCACCGTAGCCGGTGTTATCGCCGGTGTTGTGCTCACCAAGCGGCTCAACAACATTCGGACGCAGAGGCGTCTCCAGCGTTGCTTTTCGGGCGGCCTCAACAAGCACACCCTCGATATCCGCCAGATACGGGAACTCCGTTCCGACCTCGACAAAATACTGAAGGACACCGGTGTCCTGGCACAAAGGACGGTGCAGTTCCTTGGCAAGCGAGAGATCCTCGATCATGCAGTCATACATCGTCTTCGCGTTCTCGATCGATTCGCTGTCGCGAAGTTCACGAAGTCTCTTTTCAACATCATCCGGCAGATAAATGCCCGTCATCGCGGTGAAATCCTGCACCGTGCGGACAAACTGCTGTCTTAAAGATTCATCCATAATGCGTCCTCCAGATATTTGAAAATGCGTAAAAATGCGTAAATAAGCAAAGAAAGTATCCCACAAAAAGTGCGTTATTTCAAGTTTGACAGTGCTTTTGCTCCAGCCCTTTCCGCGCGAAAAGCACCCGCCCCCGAGTGCTTTTCGAAAAAAGTTATAATAAGATGTGACGGTCAGGAAAGATTTGTTGATTAAGAGGGTGAAAGCGAAAATGCAAGCGAGGTATTTGGTATGAAAATGAAAACAAGAATTTTAATGGCAGCTCTTCTTTCCCTGGCGACTCTGTTCCCCATGACGGGATGCAAAAAAACTGAAAAAACAGAGGAATCCTCATGGGATCTGACCATTCCGAGTCATAGTGAGGAAGAATCTGAGGATCCGGCGAATCACAGTTGCACTGAAGATTGCACTGAAGATTCCTCGGGTATCACGCAAGCCACACCGCATACACTGAACAGGCACTCTTTCGATCTGGTCGTTCCGACGGGGACCCGCGTAATGTCCGATGAGCCGGATCTTCCGGAAAACATCGTGTACTGGGATCCGTCCCGCGATCTGAAGGATGCGTACACACTTGAAGAAGCAACGCAGAAATATGCCTTCATCGTGGACCACTCGACCCTGATCTACAAAGCTTGCGACGAGCTCCAGATGAGCCACGAGTTTTACTGCGCAGACTATGGAAGCAGCCTCTTCCAGAACAGTAACACCGTTTACTTTCTCGGAGCAGACGGAAAAGCGATCGATGGCACGGTCACTTACGCATACCTTAAGAAACCCGACTACACTTCTCTCACCCGATTCGCGGACGACCTCGGCCAGATCTATGTCGGCAACATGGGATACTATGACCCGGAAGATCCGAATGCGCCGCAGGTCACGATCGTCGAACTGGAAGACGACCACGTCTTTGCCACAGTTGCTGAGATTTACGGCGGTAACAAAAGCAACGAGAGTCTCTACTATGCCAGAACCCTCGACGGAAAGCTGTTTTATACAGTATTCCGGAACTATTCCGGCAAAGATGATGTGACGGATCAGGACCGTCAGAATTTTGTTCATTACTCCGAGATCCTCTTTGACCACCTGAGCCCGGATGACTTCGACGAACCGTATATCTACGACAAGCTCGTGAACACCCCGATCCTCGGCGGAAAGCATATTACAAGTTTTGACCATCTGCGGAGTGTCGGCGGCAAAAGTATCCGTCCGGAAACAACAGAAGACTCCGTGATTGAAACCTGCACCATCGTGCCCGATCCGGACGACTCTTATCTTGCGAAAAGCACTAACGACACGGACTGGGTGGACGTAAACGGTATGCAGATGCGCGAAAACACAGCTTCCGGCCTGCAGGAATTCGTTTTCACGATCGACGGCACACGTTACTACATCTACATGCGTAGCAGAAATGACAATAAGATCGACGTGGATTCCCTCGACGCACTTCTCGATCTCATCGGGGAAAGCTGCTACATAGCATAATCCACATAAAACATTTCTAAAATAATCCTCCGGCTCCCTGTAAGATTCCCTTTCGTAATCTGTTAATATGTACGAAGGGGGTAGCCGAAGATGGATGACGTCACCATAGTCCAGCTGTTCTGGGACAGAAGCGAAAAAGCCATAGAAGCCGTGTCAAGCATGTACGGCCGCTATTGTCATGCGATCGCCAGGAACATTCTGACGAGCCCGGAAGACGCGGAAGAGTGCGTCAACGACACCTATCTTGCTACCTGGAATTCCATTCCGCCGAAAAGGCCGACGGTACTGCCTCCGTTTCTCGGCAGGATCACGCGTAATCTCGCACTGAACCGTTTCAATAAGGAACACGCGGAGAAGCGCGGCGGCGGAAACCTTCCATTAGTACTCGACGAATTGAGCGAGGTGATCGCGGGATCTGAATCCGCGGACAGTGAGCTTTATCGAAAAGAACTGCTCTCTGTCATCAATGATTTTCTCGCATCCCTGCCCTCGGAAAAGCGGAAGATCTTCGTCTGCCGCTACTGGTACTCCGACAGCGTCAAGGACATCGCCGGGCGAATGAACATGACGGAGAATAACGTCTCCGTCTCACT
>JAILHZ010000141.1 GCA_024695545.1 Clostridiales bacterium | reverse complement strand
GGCAGCAATCTTACACGGATGATTTGTAAAAAGAACTGCCCCGGGGAGGAAATATCCAGGCCGGGACAGTCCATGGTAACTCTTATTTATCTGCGATTATTTCTTCTTCAGCAGGCTTCCGAAGATACCGCGGATGAGGGAAGAACCGATCTGACGGCCGGCAGCGGTCGTAGCCGAGTTGACCATCTTGGTAACCGGGCTGTTCTTCTTCGCACGCTCAGCTTCGCGCTTCGCCTTTTCTTCCTGGCGCTCAGCTTCCTTGCGCTCTCTTTCTTCCGCACGTGCCTGACGCTCAGCTTCACGGCGCTCACGGTCTTCCTGACGGTCTCTTTCTTTCTGCTCGCGGATCTCGGCAGCACGCTCTTTCTCTTCGATGCGGCGCTCACGATCTTCCTGACGATCCAGCTCGCGCTGCTTACGGTCAGCTTCGCGGTCTTCACGGATCTCTGCGGCACGGGCTTCCTTCTCTGCCTTCTCAGCAGCAAGACGTGCTTTTTCTTCTTCCTTCGGATCCACTGCCTGTACAGCTTCTGCAACAGGTGCAGCGGCGGCAGGAGCAACAGCAGCGGCAGGTGCAGCCTCAGAAGCAGGAACTGCCGGAGCACCGAAGTTCGGATCATATTTCTTCATCAGGAGCTCATATGCAGACTCCGGATCGACGGCCAGTCTGTACTTCTCGTAGAGCGGGTTAACTTCGGTGAGTTCCTGGATCTTCTCAAAGCCTGCGGAACCGATAAAGCTCTGCGGCGGGAGAATGAAGGCGCGCTCAACAACGCCCGGTGTACCCTTCGCGTCAAGGAAGGAAACGAGAGCTTCACCGACAGCCAGCTCAGAGAGAGCAGCCTCGGTATCGAAATCCGGGTTAGCTCTGAAGGAAGCGGCAGCCGCCTTCAGCTTCTTCTGCTCAGCAGGAGTATAAGCACGCAGAGCATGCTGTACACGGTTCTGGAGCTGGGCAAGGATGTTGTCCGGGATATCGCTCGGGCTCTGGGAGATGAAGTAAACGCCGACACCCTTGGAACGGATGAGACGTACGATCTGGTCGATCTTCTCGATGAGGAATGCAGGTGCATCGTTAAAGAGCAGGTGCGCTTCGTCGAAGAAGAATACGATCTTCGGCTTGTCGAGATCGCCGACTTCCGGCAGGTTCTCATAGAGCTCGCTCATGAGCCACAGCAGGAATGTCGAGTAGAGAAGCGGCTTGTTGAAAAGCTCTGTTGCATTCAGGACGTTGATCATGCCGCGTCCGTCAGAACCCTGCTTTATGAAGTCGAGGATATTAAATGCCGGCTCTGTGAAGAATGCCTCTGCGCCTTCGTCGGTAAGGAGTGCCAGATTTCTCTGGATCGCGCCGATCGTCGCAGTAGAGATATTGCCGTAGGTGAGCTTATACTCGTCAGCATGGTCGCCGATGTAGGTAAGAAGCAGACGGAGGTCCTTGAGGTCAAGGAGCAGGAGCTGCTGATCGTCTGCGATACGGAATACCATCGACAGTACGGCACGCTGTACATCGGAAAGACCCAGCATACGGCCGAGAAGGATCGGACCGAGCTCGGAGATGGTCGTTCTCATCGGGATGCCCATCTGTCCGAATACATCGTAGAATGTAGTCGGATATGCCTTATACTCGAAGGAGTCCTGAATACCGAACTTCGCGATACGCTCTTCCATGTTCTCATTGCTTACACCTGCTGCGCAGATACCGGACATATCGCCCTTCACGTCAGCTAAGAATACCGGGACTCCCATATCGGAGAAGCTCTCGGCGAGCACCTTAAGTGTTACGGATTTACCTGTACCGGTAGCACCGGCAATCAAACCATGGCGGTTCGCCTTCGAAGGCTCAATGAAGCACTTGTTGGCTGTTCCGCCGACCCAAATCTTATTGTCGTAAAGCATAAATCAACCTCCCGTTTTTATAATAGAAGTACTATTTCTATTTTCGCAAAGTCGGGGGATAATCGCAAGGCAATTTTAGGTAAATATGTACGACAATTGAAAAAGTTCTGTTACATCTGCGCATAGGTGGAACCCTATAATGGTAATCGGAAATATCCGCGCCCGAAGTGGGACGGAAATCAGGCTCCGGCAACGGTGCTTTTGAAGAAGAAAAAAGGGAAAGGAGAGATCTCCCGAAATGCTGGATATCGTAACACTTCTGACATTCCTTGCGATGGGGGTGCTCCTATGCTATTACGGATTTAGGATGTTCCGTTTTTCTATGGCGCTGGCGGGATTCTTTATGGGGCTTCACGCGGCGAATCTGATCGACTCGCTTTTCCTTCTGGAGAAGATCCCGGAGAAGATGCGGCCGAACTGGGAGTTTTTCTTCCCGATCATTCTCGGACTGCTTCTGGCCGCACTCTCGTATGTTCTCTATAAAAAAGCACTGTTCTTCATCACGGTGTTCTTTACCTGGTATTCCATCGTGAAGATATTCCTGCTGTACATAATTAAGACACAGAATAATCTCAAGCTCGTGGTATCGCTTTCGCCGGATAAAGTCGCGAAACTGACGGACGGGTCCGACAGCGCGCAGAACCTGATCCCGGATTCGCAGATGAAATCTTTCATGTCGGCGATCCCGGGAAGCACCGACGGGCAGAAGCTTCTGGCGATCTGTCTGATCGCGCTTGTGATCGCCGTGATCGTCGGACTCCTTATCTGCAAACTCCAGGCACCGGCCATCAAGATCGCGACGGCGGTCATCGGTGCCGATCTTCTGCGGGATGTTTTTCTCGGTACGATGGGACTTCTACATGCGTGGAAGGGCCTGCCGTCATTCCTCGCACCCGCGGTCAGTCAGGGACTTCATAACGGGTGGATCTCGTTCTTTATCTGGGCGGCGCTGATCGGCTCGGGAGTTACCGTACAGTTCAAGTTCGCGGACGACTGACGGGAAAGTGCTTTTCCAAAAGAAAAAAAGGATACGGACACAGTTCTGAAATATAATTCAGATAAACTATAGAAAAATGCAACAGAAAGAAAAAGAGCATCGTCTTATTTGCAGAAGAGTAATAGCAAAGGAGACCAGACCCATGAAAAAGAATCCTGTGAAAAATATAAATACTCCGGGTTATCCGACACTTGAGCAGCTGAAGACAGGCGGTCCGAAATATCCGATCTCCAAGGTCGCAGCAGTAACGGCACTCACCGCTGTCATGGCACTTTCTGCTGCAGGCTGCGGCGAAGACAGTGCGAAGCATAAGGGCGTCAACTTCCTGGGCAAGGTCCAGCCGACAGAGCCCACCTACATGCTTATGGGCGATACCGAAACAGAGACTCAGTTTGTGCTTGACGGTGAGACCACAGTAGATACTACTCCCTGGGAGATTGACGGAGACATAGCCGATACGACACCGGAACTGGATATCCAGGGCGGCGAGGCTGTTTATACCGAGATGCCGACAGATTACACGCTGAGCGGCGAAGTCGAGGTCACACCTTCCGATAAAGATAGTGACGGGAAAGTAACAGGAGATATCGTTGCTGCACCGGTCGAATTCTGATCCGGATATACCTGAAGGGAGAATGATATGAGCACCTGCTCCGCGAAAACAAAACCGCTGGCGCACAAGATGACACTGGTGATGACTCACCAGTGTAATTTTGACTGCAAATACTGTCTTCAGAAACACGAAGACGTGGCCATGCCGGAGGAGACGGCGCTCAAGGCGATCGATATTTTCGTCAATGGAGTGAGGGCGGATATCGAAGCGCAGAAGAAAGCATCGGAAGAGAATCCGAGTGTCACTGCGCAGATCTCTTTTTACGGCGGAGAACCTCTGCTTCAGAGAGAAAAGATCGAGAAACTGGTCGGGTACTCCAGCGCGGCGCTTCAGGCGATCCCGGGTGTCAATTTTGCCTATGAGATCACGACGAACGGCACGCTTCTCGATGAGGAGTTCATCGCATTTGCAAAGAAGAACCGCATTATTCTGGCGCTCTCTCATGACGGGCTTTCGCAGGACCCGGTAAGAAGGGACAGAGGCGGTCATCCGACAAAAGATACTGTGGACGGCAAGCTTCAGATGCTTCTTAAGGCAACCCCCGGAACGATCATCATGATGACCGTGCATCCGGATTATGCAGACCGGGTATCCGGTTCTCTTAAGTTCTTCTACGATTCGGGCGTTCGCGCGGTCAGTATGGTACTGGCGCATGGCGAAAGAGTCCTGTGGGACGAAGAGAAGTTCTCGGTCCTTGAGAAGGAACTTGAGAAAGTGGAAGAGTTCTATGAGCAGTGGAACAGCGGTGATAACGTGTTCCGTTTTATCCCTTTCGACAATAAGATCAGAAACTATATCCTCAACAAAGATCAGGACAGTAAGTCCTGCCATTTCGGATGCCACAAGACGATGGTCGATACCGATGGAAGATACTATCCGTGCAGCCACTTTATCGGAAGAGACGGATTCAACTACGGATCCGTTGATGAGGGCGTAGATGAAAAGAAACTGGACTCCCTTGAGAAGAAGAGAGTCGAGGCGAGTGAATGCGCGGAATGCGCGCTCCGGTCCCGCTGCAAACATACATGTGCATGTGCCAATCACGGGCATACAGGAAACATGTCGGAGGTCTCCGCACTTCAGTGTGAATATGAGCAGCTGACGATCCGTCTGGCGGACAAAGCGGCCGCGGCTCTTCTCGGCGGAGAAAACAGAAAATTCATCGAGCGGATGTACAAAGAATAAACTGCATTTGATGATTACGTACTTTCATTCCGAAAGTACACAATAAAAGGGTGATTCAGCACTGGAAAATCGTTGTTTTTCCAGTGCTTTTCTATGCGTCATATTATATGGAACGTGCTATAATCCGTTATTGTGCGAAAGAAGCACGTAATGCTGCAGATGAATGACACAAAAGTGCCTTTTGCTAATGGGGGAATAACATATGAATAACATGCTTATGAGTCTGGCGCTGATGTTCCTGATGGGTTTCTGCATCAGCGGGATTTTTAAGAAAATGCATATACCGTCACTTCTGGGACTGATCATCACGGGTATCATTCTGGGACCGGCTGTACTGAATCTTCTGGACGAGAAGATCCTGTCGATCTCTTCCGAGCTCCGTGAGATCGCGCTCATCGTTATCCTGTTCCGCGCAGGACTGAGTCTTGATATCAGCGACATGAAGAAGATCGGACGTCCGGCGATTATGCTGTGCTTCGTCCCGGCTTCCTTCGAGATCGTCGGCGCGATCCTTCTCGGACCGCC
The DNA here is from genome assembly GCA_024695545.1 of Clostridiales bacterium. The sequence continues at coordinate 27,425 of JAILHZ010000141.1, read as the reverse complement.
GTGCCTCGGTCTGTCCCATGTCGATTCCGCGATCGTCGGCGCGATGCTGGCGGCGGCATCTCCTGCGATCATCGTTCCGAAAATGCTGTGGCTCATGGAAGAGGGCTACGGTACAGATAAGCATATCCCGCAGCTCATCATGGCCGGTGCATCGGCAGATGACATCTACGCGATCGTTCTTTTCACCGCGTTCATCGGTATGAGCAAGGGCGAGGGCCTGTCCGCATGGACGATCGCTTCGATCCCGATCTCGATCGTGACCGGTCTTGCGGTCGGTATTGCTGTGGGTATTGTTATGGCAGAGATCTTCAAGCATATCCATCTCCGTGATACAGTCAAGATCCTTCTGCTGTTCGGACTGTCCTTCCTCTTTGTCGGATGTGAGTCCTATATTTCCGAATTCGTTCCGTTCTCCGGACTCCTTGCCGTTATGGCACTCGGAGGCGCGATCCTCAACCGCCGCCGTGCGGTCGCCAACCGTCTGTCTGCCAAGATCGCGAAGATCTGGGTCGGCGCGGAGCTTCTGCTGTTCATCATGCTCGGTTCTGCCGTTGAGATCAAGGCTCTGCTCTCCGCAGGTCTCGGCTCTGTCGTCCTGATCCTGGTCGCACTCCTTTTCCGTTCTGTCGGCGTTATCGTCAGCCTTCTCGGCTCCGGCCTCAAGTTCAAGGAGATCCTCTACTGCGATGTTGCCTACTTCCCGAAAGCAACGGTTCAGGCAGCTGTCGGTGCGATTCCTCTCGCGGCCGGTCTGGCTTGTGGTAACGTTGTCTTAACGACTGCGGTCCTCTCCATTCTGATCACGGCACCGCTCGGCGCGATCCTGATGGATATCTGCGCGAAGAAGTGCCTGACGAGATCGAAGACGGCACGCGAACTTTCGAGCCGGAACCCGGGTCTTATGCTTCCGTCGGAAGAAGAGAACGCTACATAAAACTGATTCAACGTATTTAACATATTCAAGTGCGCAGGGAGGTCCCCATGGAGATTGCATTAGGTTTTGGTAAAGAGAAGATTCCGGTCCAGGTTCCGGATAATCAGGTCATGGCTGTCCTGACGCCGAATGAGGCGGAGATCGGTCTGACCGGAAGTGACGAAGTCTACAGATCCATGCGTGAACCGATCGGTCTTCCGCCGCTCCGTGAGGTCGTAAAGGCAGGAGAGACGGTAGCGATCATCACATCGGACATCACACGTCCGATCCCGAGCTATAAGGTGCTCCCGGCTGTGCTGGATGAGCTTTCCGCTGCCGGTATCAAGGATTCCGATATTACGATCGTTTTCGCACTCGGATCCCACGGCGGACATACCGAAGAGCGTATGCGCTACATGGTCGGCGATGCGGTATATGACCGTGTCCGCTGCATCGACTCCGATGTCAACGATGCCGTACATGTCGGCACGACTTCCAGAGGTACACCGGTCGATATCTTCCGTCCGGTCGTAGAAGCGGACCGCCGCATCTGCCTCGGCAATATCGAGTATCACTATTTTGCCGGCTACTCCGGAGGCTATAAGGCCATCATGCCGGGTGTTTCCACTTGGGATGCCATTCAGGCAAACCACAGTGCGATGGTCGAGCCGACCGCATGTGCCGGACGCCTCGAGGGCAACCCGGTCCGTGAGGACATCGAAGAATCCGGTAAGATCCTGGGCGTCGACTATATTGTAAATGTTGTTCTCGACGCGAAGAAAGAGATCATCAGAAGCTTTGCCGGTGACCCGATCCTCGCACACAGAGAGGGATGTAAGTTCCTCGATTCTTTCTACAAGGTATCCATTCCGGAGCAGGCCGACATCGTCGTTGTTTCCGCCGGAGGTTTCCCGAAAGACATCAATATGTATCAGGCGCAAAAAGCACTGGACAATGCCAAGCATGCAGTCAAGGACGGCGGTATTATCGTATGGATCGCTTCCTGTAAGGAAGGCCTCGGCGAGAAGCACTTCGAGCAGTGGCTCACGGGACATGAGAAGAGTTCTGACATGATCACGCACATCAAGACAGACTTCGTCTTAGGCGGACATAAGGCTGCAGCGATCGCCATGGTACTTGAGCGCGCGCGTATCTTCTTCGTATCCGATCTGGATCATGATTTTGTTAAGAAGGTATTCCTCGAGCCGTACTCCGATATCCAGACAGCTATCGACGCAGCGATTGCGGAGAAGGGACCGGACGCGAAGATCGTGCTCATGCCGTACGGCGGTTCGACTCTCCCGAAAGTAGAGGCTTAAGTTTTTTCTGCTTGGGTGAACTGCTTTATAAATGAAGCGATGACTTGCTCTGGTTCTCTATGGAAAACAGAAGCGATTACAGCAGGAAGTTCAGTCCTGCGAGTGCGCCGTATGCGATGAGTGTAACGACGACAGCGGCAATGCATACACCGATGACGGCAGCGAGGATCGCTTTCTTGAACGGGACCTCACAGATCGCCGCGATACCGGATCCGGTCCACGCGCCGGTTCCCGGAAGCGGGATGGCAATGAAGCCGACCAGTGTCCAGAATGCTACGTTTCCGGCTTTTTCAGCCTTCTTTGCAAACTTGTTCTCGCAGAAATCTACGATTTTCTTCAGCTTCGGATATTTCCGCATCCAGTCAAAGACCTTTCTGACGAAGAGAAGAATAAAGGGAACCGGAAGAAGGTTGCCGACGATTGCCAGCGGAAGAGCAATGTGCCACGGAATACCAACAGCGGCAGCGTACGGGATACTGCCACGCAGTTCCACGACAGGGATCATCGATATCAGAAACATATAGAGGATCTTGCTCATCCTTCTTCTCCTTTATATTCCACGGCAAAAGCACTTCTGCCGGATTCTTTTTCACAAACGGCATTAGAATACCACAATATCTTACATATGCCAAACAGCAGATCAGGAGACAACGTTGACCGGAGTTCCCGAGAGGTAAGATGCAAGGTTAGAGGACGCGACATCGATCAGACGGAGCCTTGTCTCACGGGGCGCCCAGGCGATGTGCGGTGTAAGGTACGTATTCGGTGCGCTAAGAAGGGGATTGGTTTCCCGGATCGGCTCGATACTTACGACATCGGCACCAAGCGCCGCGACTTTTCCGCTCTTCAGTGCTTCGGCCACGGCAGCTTCATCGAGGACCGGACCGCGGGAAGTGTTGATGAGGATAACACCGTCCTTCATCTTCGTGATCGTATCCCGGTTAACGAGCCCGGTGGTGTCTGCGGTAAGCGGGCAGTGGAAGGAGAGGATGTCCGACTCTTTCCAGAGCGTTTCCGCATCGACGAATGTGACCTGAGGGTCCGCTTTTCTCATTTCTTCCGTGACTTCGGATCTGCGGCAGGCCAGGACCTTCATGCCGAGTTCCGTGGCGATGCGGCTGACGCGGGAAGCGATCTTTCCGAATCCGAAAAGCCCCAGGGTCTTGCCCCACAGTTCAGTGAGGGTTCCGTCCCAGAAGCAGAAGTCGCGGTTCTTCGACCATACACCCTCGTGTACCAGTTCACTGTGATGACCGACTTTTTCCGCGATCTCCAAAAGGAGTGCGATGGTCATCTGTGCGGTGGCAAAGGTGGCATACTCGGGAATGTTCGTCACGGTGATCCCGTGCTCATGACAGTACCCGACGTCGACAACATTAAAGCCGGTCGACAGGCATCCGATATAGCGGAGGTCCGGGAGCTTCTCCAGAACTTCCTTCGGGAAACAGGTCTTGTTTGTGAGGCAGACGGATACGCCCTCTAATCTTCCGAAGATCTCATCGGGTGCGGTGTACTCATAGGTCACCAGTTCGCCGAGCGCTTCAAAAGGAGCCCAGGAAATGTCTCCGGGGTTGGTGGTGTATCCATCAAGAATTACGATTTTCAAGCGTTCTTCTCCTTGATGTATTTATCGATGGAAACTGCGGCAGTCTTTCCTGCGCCCATGGCGAGGATAACGGTTGCGGCACCGGTGACGGCATCTCCGCCGGCAAAAACACCCGGACGGGAAGTTGCCATCGTCTCGTCAGCCACAAGACAACCTCTGGCGTTGGCATCCAGACCCTCGGTCGTGCTTCTGATCAGGGGGTTCGGGGATGTGCCGATGGACATGATAACAGTATCAACTTCGATCTCATGCTCGGAGCCTGCAATCGCGACCGGTCTTCTTCTTCCGCTGGCATCGGGCTCGCCGAGCTCCATGGAGATGACCTCGATGGCGCGGACTTCGCCGCTGTCGCCACCCAGGATGCGGGTCGGATTATTCAGGCACATAAACTCGATGCCTTCTTCTTTTGCGTGATGAACTTCTTCCGCACGGGCCGGCATTTCTTCTTCGGAACGGCGGTAGACGATATAGACGTGCTCAGCGCCCAGACGCTTCGCGGTACGCGCGGCATCCATGGCAACGTTACCGCCGCCGACAACAGCGACGGACCGGCTCTTTCTGATCGGCGTGTCATAACTGTCGAGATAAGCCTTCATGAGATTGACACGTGTCAGATATTCATTGGCGGAGTATACACCGATAAGAGACTCGCCCTCGATGCCCATGAAGGAGGGAAGGCCTGCGCCGGATCCGATGAAGACGGCTTCGTAGCCTTCTTCAAAGATCTCATCGATCGTCAGGGTCTTACCGATGACGAAGTTAGTTCTTACTTCTACACCGAGCGCCTGAAGGTTATCGACTTCCTTCTGAACGATCGCCTTCGGGAGACGGAACTCCGGAATACCATAGACCAGAACGCCGCCGGCCTTATGGAATGCTTCAAAGATTGTGACTTCGTATCCGAGTCTGGCAAGGTCGCCTGCGCAGGTGAGACCCGACGGACCGGAACCGATGACGGCAACCTTGTGACCGTTCTTCTCGATGGCCGGTACCGGCTCGGAGACATGCGCCATGTGGTAGTCTGCGACGAAACGCTCGAGACGGCCGATGCCGACGCTCTCGCCCTTCATGCCGCGGACACACTTGCTCTCGCACTGCGTTTCCTGGGTGCAGACACGTCCGCATACAGCCGGCAGGCAGTTCGTCGATGTGATGATCTTATATGCTTCTTCAAAGCTGCCCTCGGCGACCTGTGCGATAAAGTCCGGGATACGGACGTTTACGGGACAGCCGCTGACACAGGGACGGTTCTTGCAGTTGAGGCATCTTGTAGCCTCTTCTTTTGCCATTTCTTCGGTGTAGCCCAGTGCGACCTCATCGAAATTACGGTTGCGGATATTCGGATCCTGCTCCGGCATCGGGACTTTGGTAAGGGAAAGATTAGCCATTCTTCTGTTCCTCCTTGCAGGCTTCGCCGGCGGCGATCATGCGGCACTCGTGGCTCGCGCTCTCGCGTTCCTGGGCTTTATAGTAGGAATTTCTTCTCATCAGTTCGTCGAAGTCGACCTCGTGTCCGTCAAAGTCCGGACCGTCAACGCAGGCGAAACGGATCTTGCCGCCGACAGTGACACGGCAGCCGCCGCACATTCCGGTACCATCGATCATGATGGGGTTCAGGCTGACGAGCGTCTTGATGCCGTACGGGCGGGTGACCTCGGCCAGGAACTTCATCATCGGGATCGGTCCGATCGCGATAACCAGATCGTACTTATTGCCGGCATCGATCAGGGACTGGAGCTTGTTTGTTACGAAGCCCTTCTCGCCGTAAGAGCCGTCGTCTGTGGTGACATAGAGATTATCGCTTACTGCTCTCATCTCATCCTCGAGGATGACGATGTCTTTGTTTCTGAAACCTGCGATCATGTCGACATGGGCGCCCGCGTTATGCAGTGCTTTTGCCGAGGGATAAGCGATCGCGCAGCCTACACCGCCGCCGACGACGCAGACGTTCTTATATCCTTCGATCTCGGTCGCGTTGCCAAGAGGTCCGACAAAGTCCGAGATGGAATCTCCTTCATTCATTTTGGAAAGGGCGATCGTCGAAGTTCCGACGGCCTGGAAAATAATGGTGACCGTGCCTTTCTCCGGATCGGTATCGGCGATAGTCAGTGGAATGCGCTCACCATATTCGTCGATGCGGAAGATGATGAACTGCCCGGCTTTCGCTTTCTTCGCGATGTACGGGGCGTCGATATCCATGAGGGTGACGGCTTCATTGAGCTGCCTTTTGGCTACGATCTTAAACATACTTTCCCGTCCTTTCGAAAAGCACTTGTACGGGAAATTATGCCTCTTTCTCAAAAGACCGCTGCATCATATTCTCCCCCGCATGCTTCTCAAATGAAAATCATATCCTTAATTTACTACTATAGGGAAATGAAAATCAATCTTTTCTATTACATTGTAGGAAAAGAATAATGCGAATGGTTGTTTTTCCGACAGGTCAGTTATCGAAAAGGAGCTCGACAGTGTTGTCGGAAAGACGGACTGCGCCCATTTTCTGGTGGTCCCACTTGGTATAGTCGTCCTTGTCATGGGCGGACTCGATCTGGAAGGAGAATCCCGGAGAGACGGCGTCCATCTTCCGCTCGATGCCGCCGGCATCCAGCTGGTAGACGATGATGTCCGCGCTGTAACGGCCATATGTGAGATGGGCCAGCGGAAGGGTAAGCTTGATCCTGTTGGTGCCCTCTTGAACGTCGACAAGATTGCCTGGGAGTGAGGAGGCGATCTTCGTGCCGTCCTGATACCACAGCTGGAAGCGGAAGCCCACATTCCTGATCGGCTTTGCCGCCGTGCAGGACAGCTCGATCTCGGCAGAACCGGAGGTCGGGAAGACCGGCTCGGGACGGTTCAGAAGGCGGAGACTGTCCAGAGAGAAGAGGTCTCTGGCGCGCAGACGCTGGTAATCCTTCGGACGGTGCTCCGGACCGAAGGTGATCTCGGCGGGCATGACGTCCTGTGCGCCGAGATAGATAGCGATTGCCTGGTCGACGTCACCGTTAAAGATGACCTCGCCCTTATCAAGTACGATGCAGCGCTTGCAGAGCTGGCGGATCGTATTCATGTTATGGCTGACGTAGAGTACGGTTCGGGTATCGTTGTTTGCTGCCTCGAGAAGACAGTTGATGCACTTCTTCTGGAACTCGACATCGCCGACGGCGAGGACCTCGTCCATGATGACGATCTCACTGTCGAGATGGTATGCGACGGAGAATCCGAGCTTGACGAACATGCCGCTCGAGTAACGCTTGACCGGAGTATCGATGAACTCTTCAAGTCCCGAAAAGGCGATGATGTCATCGATCTTCGCATCGATCTCCGATTTCGTCATGCCCAGGATCGTGCCGTTGAGATAGATGTTCTCGCGGCCGGTCATCTCTCCGTGAAAACCGGTGCCGACTTCAAGCATTGAAGTGATATGACCGTAGAGATCGACAGTGCCCTCGGTCGGGGCAGTGATACGGCAGAGGATCTTCAAAAGAGTACTCTTGCCGGCACCGTTCTTGCCGAGGATGCCGAGTGTCTCGCCCTTATAGACAGTAAGATCTACGCCGTTCAGCGCATAGAAGTCGCGGTTGTATTTCGGTGCGGAAGATTCTTTTGACGGATCTTTTTTCTTGCGGGACGCGCGCCAGTCCTTGATTGCGCCCTGAAGAGTACGCGCACCGATCTTGCCGAGACGGTACTTTTTCTTAAGACCTTCGACACGGATCATGACTTCCTTTCCGGAAGTGTTATTCGTATTCTGCGCATCCGTACTCATACTGTATCCGCAAACGTCCTTTCTACCCGGTTAAAGATCACGATGCTGAAGAAGAACAGCAGGACCGTGACGGCAAGTCCGACAAGGTAGTACAGGAGATCGAATTCTCCTTCGCCGAGAAGGATCATGCGGATCAGCTCCATCATCTCGCTGACGGGATTGATCTTTACCAGGATCTTCAGTATCCCGTCAGGGACACTCTGGATCGGGTAAACTACGGCAGAGCCGTACATCCAGAGATTGACGAGAAGATTTACTACGGCGAGAAGATCTCTGTACTTCGTTGTTACGCTGGAGATCAGTACACCGACGCTCATGCCGAAGATGGCCATCTGCAGGAAAAGAAGCGGAAGAAGCGGGTAGAGTTCCCACATCGGTGCTACATTCCCACGCACTACGAAGGTGATCAGAAGCGCGATGATGATCAGAAGCTGGATCAGGAATTTCAGGATACTGACGATCATATTCGAGATCGGAACACAGATCCTGGGGAAGTATACTTTGCTGAAAAGATACGCATTGGCGACGAATGTCTGCGAGTTTTTCGTCAGGCTGAAAGCGAATATCTCCCAGACCGCGGACGAGACAAAATAGAACAGGATCTGGGGAATGCCGGCGGTGCCGACATCGGCAATATGGCCAAAGACGAACATGTAGATCAGGCTGGAAAGGATCGGGTTGATGATGATCCATAAAGGCCCCAGGACCGTCTGCTGATAGGTTACGGTAAAAGTCCTTCGGGTCAGGAGACGGACGAGATCCCGGTAGTGCCATACTTCGTCAAGTTTCAGGCGGACTCTCTTCTCATCCGGCTGGAGCCTGACATGATAGGCGGTATTCTGTTCAACTCGGGCACGCGTCATGCTTTCCTCCTGCTTTTCAATAATTATATATTACTCATCACATAAGGAATAGTAAATCGCAACAAAAAATGATAGACTGTTTTTGTCTAAATATACGCAGGGTAATCAGGAGGAAAGCATGCTTCGAGTCAAGGGACTGACGAAGAAATTCGGCAAGAAGATCGCAAATGAGAACGTGAATCTTTCGCTGGATGCAGGGGAGATCGGTATTCTCCTCGGCCCCAACGGTGCCGGTAAATCAACTGCCATCAAGTGTATCCTAGGTCTTCTGCGTTTCGATGGCTCGGTCAAGATCGGCGGATTCCCCGCGACATCCGCGAAAGCGAAGGCCATCATGGGATATGTTCCCGAGTTCCCTTGCCTTTACGAGATGCTCACTGTAAGAGAACAGTTCGAGTTCGTGATCCGTGCCTATAAGCTCGACCGTGAGAAGTCGAGAAAATATGCCGTCGAACTGGTGGACCGTTTCCGTTTAACTGAAGTTGTTGATACTCTCTGCAAGGATCTGTCCAAGGGTATGCAGCAGAAGGTATCCATTATCTGCGCGCTCCTTCCGCGTCCGAAGCTCCTTCTTCTGGATGAGCCGATGCTGGGCCTGGATCCGCATGCGATCAAGGAACTGCGCCAGCTGGTGCAGGAACTGGCGGAAGACGGTGTGGCCGTACTGATCTCGACCCACATGATCTCCACAGTAGAGGGCATCTGGAACAAGGCATACATCATGCGTAAGGGCAAGGTCATCTCCTGCCACAGAAAAGAGGAGATGATCGGTATGTGGGCGGAATCCTTAGAGAGGATCTTCTTTGCCGAGACAGAGTCGTATGACTCTCCATGGGTCTACGAAGAGACGATGCGTCCGACAGCTCCGGCACCCGCTCGGCACAAGAATACTGCTTCCCATGGAAAGCAGGTAAGCCATCCGAATACCGGAAAGAAAAAGAAGAGCAGTAAGAAAAAGAAGAAGTGAAGCCATGAATGCTTGTATGTATCTGATATTCAAGCAGTGGAGAAATACTCTCCGCGAGAAGATCAAGCGCCCGCAGTTCTGGATCGGGGTACTGATCGTCTTGGCTTATTTCGCACTCTATATCTATCAGGAGATCAGTCACAGCGGAGAAAGCGGAGTGCTGGACAATGCACTCGCTACATATAAGGGCGGTGTCACCGCAGTATTTATCATCATCGCATTTGTCGGACTCGGCATCGGACTGAACCACGGAAATTCGTTTTTCAACCCGGCTGATATCGATCACCTGTTCGTATCCCCGATACGTGCCGAAAAGGTGCTTTTCTACGGGCTGGTCAAGGGATGCCTGGCCAGTGTCTTTGCGACACTTCTCCTGCTTCTGCAGCTGACGAACCTGCGGTTTTACTTCGGCCTCGGCGCCAAGGATCTTCTGATCCTGATGGGCGGCTGGCTGATGTTCTCGATCACCCTGTCCGTGGTGTCCATGGCGGTATATTCTATTGCCTCGGCATCCCGCGTTGTCCGATATGTGATCCGCATCTCACTTTACATCTTCGGCGCCACCATCATTCTGGGCCTCGTTATTGCTCTCTGGAAAAGCGGCGCTCCTTTCTCCGATACGATCGAATACTTCAATGAACCGTATCAGTATCTCCTTCCAATCGGCGGATGGGCGAGCGGTTTCGTTGTCACGGCGATGGAAGGTCAGATTTACCTGGCGCTCTCATATGCCGGTCTCATGGGTATGATCCTTCTGGTCAGTATTCTTCTGATCGTCCGCAATCATTCGGAGTACTACGAGAATGTTCTGACAACGATCGGACGCGGATTCGGAAGGATGAACCGTTCGGATGCGCCGGCAGATGAGCGCCGGAGCAGGCGTACCAGAAAGTCCCGCCTTCTCGGTTCAAGAAAAGGCGAGGTCGTTCTTCTGCAGCGTCAGATGACAGAGCAGAAAAGAAGCCTGACAGTGCTTTTCGACAGGACAACGCTGGGTATGATCGCCATCGCGGTCGTTCTCGGGGCAGTCCTCCAGTCACTGATGAGAAAGGGCATGTATCCGTTTATCATGCAGATCCTGGCACTGGCTGTCCTGTGCTATGCGATGATCTTCACGATCCCGAAGGGTAAATTCGTCGAGGAACTGGATAAGCCGTTCATCTACCTGATGCCCGGAAGATCTTTTAAGAAACTTTTCTACGCATCCACGGCACCGGTCCTGAAAGCCTTTGTCGAGGGAATGATCTGCCTGACCATCGTCTCGCTCTTTGCCAGACTTCATCCGGCATTCGTTCCCTGCGGTTCGCTGTTCTACGCGTCCGCGGCACTGCTGTTCTATGCATCCTACCTTACGTCACTTCGCACACTGGGGGTCAGCAATAACCGCCATTCACACATGATCCTCTCATTCGCGATCCTTTCGGCGGTATTCATCTTCGAACTTTCCATGGGCGCTACGATCGGAAGACGGCTCTATGCCGTATCCGAGTCGATGTTCCTTCTGGATTTTCTTATCCTGGCAGCATTCAACTTCGTCGTGTCAGTATTTTTCTTCTTTAATGCCAAGAGTATTCTCGATTATCGGGCATAAAGGAGGACGGAGAAATGCATTCAAAAGGGAAACGTATTCTTGCCGGTCTTCTTGTCATATGTATGTCTTTTTCAGTCTGTTCCTGTAAGAAAAAGAAAAAAGAAGAGCAGCGGCTCGTTCTGGAGACGGATCCGTATTATCAGGCGAAGGTTACGGAACTCAAATTCGAGCCGGAGAAGGGAAAGAACTACCAGTACTTCAGAATGAATGACCCGAAGATCATCGGTAATTCCGTCGTGTCCCCCTATGAGATCCTTAACGAGTATCCTAAGGACCTAAAAGATATCCTGCAAAGCATCTACAGCGATATCGATTATATCGAATATGATCTTGTGCGGGTCATGAACATGGTCCAGCAGAGTTATGACAGAGGACTCCTCATCTACGATTTTGACGGGCAGGAACTGTCCAGGATCGAGCTTCCTTTCAACAGTGAGGTGGTTACGATCGCCGAGGGCAGGAACGGAGAGATCCTCTGTCTGGTGGAGCATGTCGATTTCAACACTCTGAAGCGTACCAGGGAGATCCTGATCTACAGCATGGAAGGAATCCAGACAGGCTCGGTCAAGCTTCCGGAGGATATGGATGTGTGGATACAGTCCTTTATGGTCACGTCTGAAGGATCTTATATCTTTTCCGGATACGGGTTCATCGAGATCATCTCTGATAAAGGAGAGCGGATCGGTACGATCGAGGATGAAGGCATAGACGGGATTATTGTCAAGGCCGGCGGCGATTACTATTCGATGATGTATACCTATCCCGAGGGCGAAGGTACGGGCGAGACCGCCTATGAGAAACTGGATATTAAAGAAGTGAAGCTGACCGGAGAAAACAGGAAGATCGCATCTCTGACGACGGATGTTGTTCCTGGAGGAGACGGCAAGACCTATACTCTCGATGGCAATGGTATCCGAAGGGTGGATCTGGCTTCCGGACAGGTTGAAGATTTCTTAAACTGGAATGATTCTGACGTTAACTATACCAGTTACGCGAGTGACAGTATCCGCGTCATCTCGGAAGATAACGTGGCCTTTCTCCGTACGGATTATGAGACGGATAAGATCACGGGTGACTGGGTGACCCGCACTAAGATCGTTTCCCTGAAAAAAGCCGATAAGAATCCGCATGTCGGTAAAAAGTATATTGATATGGGCACGATCGGAAATCCGCCGGAGGATCTTCTGGACTATGTCGTAAACTACAACACTACCGAAGGAAACACGGCAAGGATCCGCGTCGTGGATTACTCTTCCGAGGTATCCCAGGATATCCCGTACATGAAACAGCAGACCATGCTTGCCGCGAAGGTCTATGAGGATATGACCGCGGGAAAAGGACCGGACATTCTGGTGAACTTTTCCTGCTTCAGCCAGTTCAATTCGGGAGAAGTTCTCGTGGATCTCAACCCGTATGTCGACGGAGAGAACGGCCTGAAACGCGAGGAGTATTTTGACAATGTACTCTCCGCTTTCGAGAACAGGGACAAGCTGTTCCAGATCCCGGTATGCTTCGATATCAGAGGACTCCTCGGCAACGAGAAGATGGTCGGCGAAAGACCCGGCTGGACATATTCCGAATTCAATCAGATCGCGGATACGTTCCCGTCGGATGTCGAAGTATTCCCGGAGATGGAATATAACGATCTTCTCGAGAAACTGCTTTCCGACGCGATGCTGAGCTTTGTGGATTATACGAAGAAAGAAGTCTACTTTGACGGCGATGAATTCCGCCAGCTCCTGAATATTGTCAAGGAGTACGGCGGACTCAGTTCAGAGGAATCCGATCCATCGAACAGCGTGCCGGGATCTGCTCTGACCCCTGTGGGAAAGATGAACAGCAGTAAACTGGCCCTGCTGCCGATGGAAGTCTACAATCTTTATCAGTATGCGGAGAACCGGTCGATCCTTTCCGGGAATACGATCTATGTCGGAGTGCCTTCTCCAGACGGAACGGGAGTCTCGGCACAGCCGGTCCTGACACTGGCGATCTCCGCCTTCTCGACGAGCAAGGAGGAATCGTGGGCCTTTATCCGCCGGCTGTTTGATGAGGATTCCCAGTATACATATACATCGTCTCTCGGTTCGATCCCGCTTCACAGAAAAGCATTTGACCGCATCAATGACGACTCTCTTGCGGATAACCGCATGCTTGTCGAGCAGTTCGAAACTGATTCGGGAAATAACGGCAATCCGATGCCGGATAGTCTTGTCCGTATTACGGACAGCGATGCAACAGGTTTCAAGGCGCTGGTCGAGAATGCCAGTACGATCGTTACATCGGACCCGGAGATCTTCTCGATCATTGAGGAAGAGGCGGCCTTCTACTTCTCGGATGCCAAGAGCGTGGACGAGGTCTGCAGGATCATTCAGCAGAGAACTTCCGAAGCAGTTTCCAAAAGATGAACTAAATTACAATTCTTTCATTTTTCATCGATAACACAGACTTACAATATGCTTGATTAAAATCCCCACGGAGGTGTGCATATGAATAAGTTTTCGAGGAATGTGATGGCAGTCGTGCTTTCGACGTCAATGATTCTTCCTCTGGCCGGATGCAACAGCAAGAAAAGTGATAAGAGAGTGAAAAATGAGGTCGTTAAAGAAGATGACCCGTATTTTTCCGTGAAAAAAGCAACTTTGGATTTTACTCCCGAAGGTGATAAGGAAATAGAGTACAAATCGATCAGCAACCCGCTGATCGCCGGTGATATGGTTATTGCTTCATATCAGGTCAACTATAAGATCCCGGACAGTGTCCTTAAGGAACTCGACCAGATCGGTTTTGATTCGGACGATAACTGTCAGAAGTACAGCCAGATCACTGAAGGCTACTATGAGTCCGGAACACTGTACTTCGATTTTGACGGAAAACTGATCAAGAAAGATACATCTACAACCGGAGAGGATATTTCCGCGATTTATCCGCAGCCGGATGGATCGTTCATTAAGGCGATCACCCAATATACAGAAGGTGAATGTAAGACAACAACCATGCTCCGCCATTGTGATGCAGCAGGTAATACCATCAAAGACATCCCGCTCGAGGGTGTGGAAGATATGTGGAATGCAAAACTGTTCGTACTTGATAATGGTAACATCCTGCTGGGATCAGGCACCTCCGTCTATCTTCTGAATGGTGAGGGAAAACAGATCAATCAGGTGACTATAAATAACTACTACGGTCAGATGTACTCCTTTGACGGCAAGTACTACGTCTATATGGAAGAGTTCAATGAACAGACTATGGTGAGCAAATGCACATTCCAGGAGATCGATCCTGCGACACTCGAGTTGAAAGGAAAACCGGAAGAGACGAAGATCTCTGCCTGGGAACTCGTGCAGGGAAAAGACGGCTGCTATTCTATGAGCTCCAATGAGATCAAGTCGGTGAATCCGCTCACCGGTGAGAGCGAAAAAGTGCTCGACTGGAACTGGGTGGACTATAACCCGGAACATACTTCTTCGGAAAACTGTCTGATCAAGTCAGCCGACGAGATGGTGCTTTTCGAGTCGTACTGGGATGAAGTAACGGATCTTACCCAGAGTGCCGATCAGCACTTCTCCATCATTCAGCTGTCCCGTGAAGCGAAAAACCCGCACGCGGGAAAGACGATCATCGAACTGGGTATGATGTCCTATGTGGACAGTGCGCTGAAAGATTACATCATTGAATATAACACAGAACCTGCACATAAATCCCGCATTCTGACGAGATCTTATGCGGACGAATTGAATTATGATGTTGATCCGGAAAATCCGGAGAAGACATACGCCGAGCTCATTGATAAAGTGTACCTTGACCTTCTTTCCGGAGATGGCCCGGATATCCTGATGGACTTCTCCGAATACAACCAGTTCAACAACGAACAGGTGCTTGTCGATCTGAATAAGTATATCGACGGTCAGAACGGATTGAACCGTGAAGAGTATTTCGATAATGTTTTCCGTGCTTTTGAGACAAAGGGCAAGATGTATCAGATCCCGATCTGCGTAGACATCACCGGCTTTGTTTCCAGTTCCGATATCGTCGGCAACAGAAGCGGATGGACGTACGAGGAATTCGAGAACGTGATCTCATCGCTTCCGAAGAATACATCTGTATTCCCGGATGGAATGAGCAGTTCTACGCTTCTTCAGTCCATGATCAGCGTGGCATCCGATTCGTTCATCGACTATGAGACGAAGACAGTCAACTTCGACACTGCCGAATTCAAAAAGCTCCTGGAGATCTCGAAGAAATACGCGACAAATGATCCTGTACAAGAAAACAATTACGGAGGAATGGTCGCGGAGAGCGGCGCAGGCGCTTATACCATGGAAGGTCCGTACAGCGGAGAACCTGAGGTGGATCCTCTTGTCAGAATTGCGAATGGCATGCTGGCATTAAATGAAGCATACATCTTCAGCCTGGATGATATTGCAAACGTCAAGGAAGCCCTGAAGGGCAAGGAAGTTTTCCTCGGCATGCCTTCTCCGAACGGATCCGGCATGAGTGCCAGACCGATGATGACACTGGCGATCTCCGCGCAGTCCAAGCATGTTGACGAAGCATGGGATTTCATCCGCTTCATGTTCAACGAAGACCAGCAGGTCCAGTACTCGAAGAACTTTGTCTCCATCCCGGTAAACCGTGCTGCCCTCGACCGCAGAAATGCCGAGCAGATCGAACAGGTCAAGGAGTATAACAAACTGATGGGTCAGAAGGATCCGGAGACCAGTGTCGATTATTCCAAGATGGGCATGATGACAGATATCAACGAGGATGATGCAAAAGAACTGGTAAAACTCGTGGAGAACGTTTCTACGATCAGCAGTACGGACCTCGGAATCATGCTGATCATCAACGAGGAAGTGCCCGCCTACTTTAAGGGCCAGAGATCCGCTGAGGATGTCTGCAAGAACATTCAGAACCGCGCGACGACCAAGGTGCATGAGCGATAAAAACCTAAAGTGACTATTCTGTCACTTTAAGGTCACTTGATAGTCATACCGCGATGCGACAATAAAAATGTCGAAGGGAGACAACCTCCAAATAAAGATTTCCCTAAGACAGTAGAAGCAAAGAACCTTTACTATCTTCTATTTACTTTCATACCCGGGAGCGAGGTCCACCCCCCTCGCTCCCACCCCCTCCTCTTAATAAGAAAATCATCACAGGAACGACAAGGTATAGTAAAATATATACGGTACCCCGGGGCTTGTGCGAGATAGAAAAAAAGGAAGACCAATGGCAACACACGAATATAATCCGGAAGAGGTTAAAAAGAGAAGAATCCGCGGAAGAAGAAAAAGAAAGATCCGCGAGTGGTTCGTCTTTACCGGATACCTTACACCGAGCCTTCTCGGTGTTCTGCTTTTCTTCTTCGGACCGATGCTGATCGTACTGGTACAGTCTTTCCAGAGAAGTGCAACTAACACAGAATTCGTCGGATTCGATAACTATGTCAATGTGTGGAATAATCCGGCCTTCCGTACTGCTTCCATAAACACTTTAATATTCGCAGGTATCGCCGTTCCTCTGGCGGTCCTTCTGGCTCTGCTCCTGGCACTGCTGCTCTGCTCGAAGATTCCCGGCAAAAGCGTGTTCCGGAGCATTATGCTGAACCCGATGATGGTACCTGTTGCCTCCATCGTTCTGATCTGGCAGGTCATGTTCAGCTACAACGGCGCACTGAACACCTACATGGGATGGTTCGGCATCGATAAGATAGACTGGATGAAATCCGACTGGTCGAGACTGGTTATCCTGATCCTCTTCCTGTGGAAGAACCTCGGTTACAACATGGTCCTCTTCATCTCGGCGATCTCCGCCGTTCCGCAGGAACAGCTCGAATCTGCGAAGATGGACGGCGCAAACTCCGTAAGACGTTTTTTCAGCATTAAGCTTCCGTACCTCTGGCCGACGATCTTCTTCGTCGGGATCATGTCCCTCATCAATTCGTTTAAGATCTTCCGTGAAGTTTACCTTCTCGCCGGAGACTATCCGTACGATGCGCTTTACATGCTGCAGAATTTCATGAACAACATGTTCTCCCATCTGGATAATGCGAAGCTGACGGCAGCCGCGATCATCATGTGTATTGCCATGATCATCATCGTCGGTATCCTCTTCATCGCAGAGAACCGCCTGGGCAGAGATACGGAGGAGTGACCTATGAAGAGAAATGAGATTACTCCGCTTCAGCCGATCCAGTCCAGGGTGACCGAAGAAACACATGAGCACGGTTCGATCCGTGATCTTCAGGAAGTCGAGATCGTCCGCCTTTCGGACGAAGAACTTGAGGCGATGCATGAGAAGGGTCGTGCCGAGGCGAAGAGAAGAGTCCGCGTAAGAACTGCGGTCAGCCGTTTCTGGACTGTGATCGGATTCATTCTGGCACTTGCAGTTGCGATCTTCGCGCTGATGCCGATCGTACTTACGATCCTCGATTCATTCATGTCGACAGACGAGATCAAGACGAACTACAGTGCAGTCTATAACAGCCTGTCCTCTGCCGCAGCGGAAACGAAAGTATATCTTTCCTCCACGCCGAAACTGAAGATGATCCCGGATACGGTTTCCTTCAGCCAGTACAAGACACTGCTGTTCTTAAGCCCGACATATCTTCTGAAGTTCTGGAACTCGGTCGCACTGGTCGTGCCGATCGTTCTCGGACAGATCATGGTCGGATGCCTCGCTTCCTACAGCTTTGCGAGATACAGAAGAAAGAGAAGAGAAGTCCTCTTCTTCGCTTACGTTATCCTGATGCTCATGCCGTTCCAGGTAACCCTCGTACCAAACTACCTGATCGCGAACCGGCTGGGGATCTATAACACATGGTGGTCGATCATACTGCCGGGCGTTTTCTCCACGTTCAGTATCTTTCTCTTAAGTAAGTACATGCGGCAGATCCCGTCTTCGTATATCGAGGCCGCCAAGCTTGACGGCGCGAATGAGTGGAACATCTTCACGAAGATCTGCCTGCCGATGTGTAAGAGTGCGATCTACGCGATGGCGATCCTGCTGTTCATCGACTACTGGAATATGGTCGAGCAGCCGCTCATTCTTCTGGAGGACGCAAGCAAGCAGCCGCTGTCTGTCTTCCTGTCACAGATCAACGCATCGGAAGTCGGAGTTGCTTTTGCTGCATCATTTATCTTCATGCTGCCGCCGCTTCTGATCTTCCTTTATGGAGAACAGTATCTGGTCGAAGGTATATCCCGATCGGGAATCAAATAAGGTTTCGAGGTTTTAGGAGGTTTTGACTATGTCAGACGAGAATAAAAAGAAAAAGAGCAGAAAGTGGATCATCAAAGCTCTGATCATATTACTGGTGATCATGGGAATCCTGACGTTCTTTTCTAATACGATCATGAATATGACACTGACACAGGTCAGCACGCAGCAGGTATACGGCGCGACGCTGAGTTCGATTGCACGTGCTTCCGGAACGCTCCATGCCAATACCGAGAAACAGATCAAGGCGACAGGTGACTGGACGATCGATGAAGTGCCTGTCTTCCTTTACCAGGAAGTTACGGAAGGCGATACGCTGGCCACCTTTGCCCAGCCGGAGACGAAAGAAGATCTCGAAGCTGCGAAGAAAGAACTCGAAGATATGGACAAGGCGATGAAGTACGCCGATAGAAAGCCGTCTGAGTACACCGATTATTATGATATGGAGATGGCTGTCGTAGATGCGGAGAAAGCCGTAAAGCAAGCGGAAAAGAATCTTGCCGCGGCCAAGAATAAGGATACCGCGATCGCACAGACGAAAAACGATATCTCGGTCCTTCAGGATGCAATCAACAAGCTCGAGAAGGATAAGGCAAATCTCGAAACCAAGAAATCCGAACTGGAGCAGAGAAGAGACGCTGCTTACGAGAGAATCGAAGAAGCCAAGGAAGCTCTGGAAAACGCACAGGCAGCTCTGGCCGCATGTGTGACGGATCCGGCTGATCCGGAATTCGACCAGGAAGCGCTTGATCAGGCAAACCAGGCGGTTGCCGACTCCCAGAAAGCTGTTGAAAAAGAACAGGCAGCTTACAATTCCGCTTCGGACGAACTGAAGAGCATCAACAGCCAGATGGTCGATAATGAGGCAGCTTCAGCGAAAAAAGCGACTGAACTGGAAGAAAAGCAGACCGACCTTGCCGAGTTTGAAGCACTTACTTCCGTGGAAGATGCCGAGCGCGCACTGAAGGATGCAAAGCACACTCTGCAGGTGGCCAGAAAGACCCTGAGCGACACTAAAACAAATGACGGTATCAGCTCAGATCAGAAAAAGGATGAGAAAGAAGCGGAGCTCAAGAAGAGAGAGGAACTCGAAAAGAAGATCAAGGAACTCGAATCATTCTATGAGATCACAGAAGTAAAAGCACCGATCTCCGGAACCTTGATCTCGATCAACGTTTCCCGCGGCGGCCAGTGCGCCAAAGATGACGTAATGTTTGTCATCGCGGACAACACTTCCGGATACTATGTAGACTGCACAGTCTCCAAGAAGGATGCCGAGAACATGATGGTCGGTACCGAAGTCCGCACAGACTACTGTGATTCTGCTGTCGTCGAGTCTGTCCGTCCGGATCCGGGTGATCCCGTTAACTCCAGGATCGTACGTATCTCCGTCACCGGCTACTATATGGTACCGGGTGCCATGACGATCAACTGTACGATTTCTACCTCCAACCGCTACTATGACTGTGTTGTTCCGAAGGGTGCGGTACAGACGGATACAGAAGGATCCTTCATCTATATTCTCGTTACGAAAAACAGTCCGCTCGGCGAGCGCTATATCGCCCGCAAGGTGAGCGTGACGATTGTCTCTGAAGACTCGACTTCCTACGCGATCGAGGGTCCCGGTGTCAGTATGGCTTACTGTATCGTAAGAACGGAAAAGCCGATCAAGAACGGTGAGCAGGTGCGTCTGGCACAAGGAGAAACGAACTGATGGAAATTCGTCCGAAGCTGAAGAATTTCATAAAGAAAAAGTGGGGCGACCTGTGCCGTCATTCGCACTATGTCATGATGGGGCTTCCATTCGTGCTGGTCATCTCCGGAATCGTGCTGTCGACAGCCTCTGTCGTCCGGATCCATCAGGTGCTCGATACCCAGTCTTTCCAGTATGCGGCGGAACTCTTTGAGTCGAAGAGCATGCCTTACCGGCAGCTGACCGTGCTGGGTCCGGGCCTTATGACCGACGATGGTTCCGCACCGAGAAAATCTTTCAAAGGCCTGAGCCTGGAGAGCATCGATCAGATCCATGAAGCGCTCGATGCAACGGAACTGTCTTCTCTCGGATCCGGAAAATCTTCTGCCCAGTCTTCCAAGATCGTGAATGCGTGGAGAGATTGTTACTCCGCGGTGGCGAATTATCCGGCATCCGGTTATCTGGAAATGAAAAAGACCGGCTCGGTCGATTCCTGTGAGGTGTTCGGCGTCAGCGAGAACTATGAGGTGCTGCATCCCTTCTGTTATGAGAGCGGCGGATTCCTTCCGGGCAAGGACGGCGACCGCTACACTATCGTCCTGAATACACAGCTGGCCTGGAACCTGTTCCACTCCTATCAGGTCCTCGGTGCTTTTGTAGAACTCAACGGAGCGAGCTACCAGGTGGTCGGTGTCGTTAATGACGGCCGGGGCGAGATCGCCGAGACGACAGGCGCGACAAAGCCCAGAGCCTATGTGCAGTTCTCCCAGCTGGCATCTCTTGCCAACGGCACCTCGGTCATCGGTGATTCCGCCGATGCGGAGAATGTGGTCCACGATACGGATCTGGCCGTTACCTGTTATGAAGTCCTTCTGATGGACCCGATCAGCAACATAGCGTATAATGATCTTGTCAAGGCGATGAGTGACACGATCGGGTATTCCGAAGACAGTTCATCACTTCAGATCTTCAGTAATACATCGAGGTTCAATGTCCGCTCGCTTTGGAAGAAATACTTCCCGTTGAAGAAGTCCTACTCCGACGGAGATTCGCTGCAGATCCCGTTCTATGAACGGTCCGCCCGTCTCGCCGAGCAGTATGTGGTCTTCTGGGCAGAGTTCCTCGTCGTAGGAATCGTGCTGGTGATTGCCGGAGGCGGCTATATCTACGCGATCTTCCACGGAAAGGAGACCCGCCACAAACGGGAGGATGACGCCGAGGAAGATCATGACATCAGTTATCTGGACAAATAAAAACAGGAAAAACGAAAACTCACGAGGACTTTCTACTTCCCGCAAGGGGAGGAGAAGGGCCTCTGTTTTTTTCTTTGTGATGTTCCTTCTCTCGTGGATGTTTACACTGAGCGGATGTACGGGTGCGAAGAAAAAGACGGTCACAGTCTTTGCCCTGGATACATATGTCACGCTGACGGCGGAAGGCAAGGATGCCGGCCGTGCCGTGAAGGATGCCTCCGATCTTCTCCTGAAGATGGAAGACAAACTGTCCCGCATGAAGGAAGACAGTGAGATCGTAAAGCTGAACCAGTCCACCAAGGAAGAGCCTGTGACCCTTTCCGAGGATACCTACTATCTGCTCACTCTGGTGCTCGATTATGCGGCGAAGACGAAGGGCCGCTTCGACCCGACGATCGCTCCGGTCATGGACCTGTGGGGATTCGGAACGGACAATCCGCATGTACCGGACCCTGTCGATATCAGCAAAGCTAAGGAGAAGGTCGACTATAAGAAAGTGCATCTTCTGTCGAACCGGCGCGCCTATGTCGATCCGGATACGTCGATCGATCTCGGCGGTGCCGCCAAGGGCTTTATCGGAGACATTCTCCTTCAGAAACTCCGCACCTATGATCTTAAGAAGATCATCCTCGATCTCGGCGGAAACGTCTGCGCCTGGTCTTCATCTTCCGAGGTCTCGATCGGCATCGTGTCTCCGAAAAATACCACGGAACTCTGCTGCACTTACACACTTCCGGCAGGGGAGGCTTCGTGCGTGATCACCAGCGGCGCCTACGAGAGATACTTCGAGGAAAACGGCGTTAAATACGGACACATCATAGATACGAAGACCGGAGCTCCGGCCGGCACGGATATCCTCTCTGCGACAGTTATCGGTGCGGACGGCACGAAGGGCGACGTCTTCTCAACGGCGCTGTTCTCCATGGGCTCCGGAGAGGCCATGAAGCTTGCGAAGAAGCAGCATATCGATTGTATTTTGTGCCTGGATAATGGTACATTATGGGTATCTTCATCTCTGAAGGAGAAGGTACATGCGCAGGAAGGATGGACAATCGAATACTTCGGCTAAGAAACTTCCGCCAAGGAATTTCCGATTCTCTTCCGGGGACTTTTTCATCATCGGCGTAATCATTCTTTTCTGTGCGATCCTGATCGGGGGTCTTTTTATCCATCGGAAAGTCCATTCGGGAGATGCCCGCTATGTGCGCATCACACAGGACGGTGATGTTCTTCTCGAAAAGAACCTTTCCGCATTTACTGAACCAACAGAATTCCGGATCACCTCGGAAAGAGGTGAGATGGTCATCGTGATCTCTTCCGAAAAAGTCTATGTAAAAGAAAGCAGCTGCGCAGATAAGATCTGTATGCATCAGGGCGATCTTACGTCTCCCGGTGATGGTGCCGTATGCCTTCCGAACCGTGTCGTGGTACAGATCGTATCCGGCTCAGGATCGGACGGGGAAGTGGAGGTGATTGCCCGATGAGCAGGAAAAAGGCTGCTTATGACATCACCAAGACGGCCATGATGCTCGCACTCGCGCTGGTGCTGAGTATCCTCGAGGCGTGGCTCCTCCCGAGAGGGATCCTTCCCGTGCCGGGATTTAAACTGGGCCTGGCCAATATCGCGATCCTCGTGACGCTCTACAGCGTCGGGAAGAAAGAGGCGCTGCTCGTCGCCATTCTCCGGTCTCTCGTAGTCCTTGCCATCGGCGGAAACATCATCGGATTCCTGTTTTCACTTCTCGGCGGCATGACGGCATGGTCCATCATGTGCGCACTCTGTGACAGATCCCGTGTTTCGATTTTCGGCGTCAGTATCGCCGGGGCCGCCGGACATGCGCTCGGTCAGATCCTCGTGGCACTGTGGGTGACGAGGACCGTCTATGTCATCGGGTATCTGCCGTACCTGACCCTCCTCAGTGCTTTTGCCGGAGGAATCATCGCTCTTCTTACGATCCCCGTGGTAAAAGCACTCGACCATATCGGAAATGAAATGATACAATAAGTGGGTAGTACACTGAACAAAAGGGATAAGGCGGGGTCGAGATATGAGAAAGAATGAAAGTCCGTTTTGGCCGCAAAAGAGTATACTGAATCCACCACCTCCGAAGGAGCCTTATGAGCCGGTGCGCCGCATACGCATGACGCTCACGAGGGAGGAGCAGCGCGCGATCGACCGCGCGGCGGCGAATGACTATCAGGTGCCTGTATCGATCCTGATGGAGCACGCGGGCCTGGCAGTCACAAATGCCTGTACCGTAGTTGCCAAGGCCGTAAACACGCCGATCCACTTTTTTGCCGGCAAGGGCATGAACGGCGGCGATTCCTATGTTGCCGCAAGACTGCTCAGATCCTGGGGATATACAGTTACCATCTGGGACTGCTTCCCGGGTGAGACACAGTCGCCCACAGTAAAGACGAACCGGGCCGCCGCGGAGAAATTCGGGGTCCCGATCCATCCGGCGACGGAGTTCGATCCGGGGATCTGGCAGGCCGGTATCTCCCGCATGATCTATGAAAAAGAACCGGGTATGCCGTGTGTCCTTGTGGACGGCATCATCGGCACGGGCTATGAGTTCAGCCGTCCGCTCCCGCAGAACCTTCTGGATATTACGGCGAAGATCGAGGAGGGACATAAGCGCGGCGCGCGTGTTGTTGCGATCGATATTCCGACCGGCGTGGACTGCGATACGGGTGAGGTCGATCCCGGCGCGATCACGGCGGACCTGACGGTCTCCTTCGTTCTGCCGAAGAAGGGAATCACGGTATTCCCGGGCAAGACGAAAGCCGGACAGGTACGTGTTCCGACCATCGGACTTCCGATCAATTTCGCGGACATCGTACTCGGTCCGATCCCGGAGGAAGAACCTGAAGAAGCTTCCTCAGAAGACGCCGGAAACGAAAATTCTTGACAATGCTCTTTATATAGAGTATAAAATGTGACGGTATTGACAATGGTGTCTTGATAAGGTATTCGGGACACCCTTGTTTTTTGAGAAGCACCGCACGAACCTTAGGAGGAACGGACATGAAAAACTGCGCAATCGTGGGTATTAACTGGGGAGATGAAGGCAAAGGCCGTATGGTCGATCTGCTGACGGAGAAGTACGACATCGTCGTTCGTTTCCAGGGAGGCGGAAATGCCGGTCATACCGTCATCAATGAAAAGGGCAAGTTTGCTCTGCATCTTCTGCCGTCCGGTATCTTCCGTGATGGTGTCGTAAATATCCTCGGAAACGGTGTTGCACTGGATCCGGAAAACCTCTGGAAGGAGATCTCTGAAGTATGCTCCCAGGGTGTCGGGATCACTCCTGAGAACCTGAAGATCTCTGACCGTGCGTCTCTGCTGCTTCCGTGGCACAGAGAACTGGACGGTCTGGAGGAACAGCGTCTGGCAGATAAGAAGTTCGGTTCTACCAAGCAGGGTATCGCTCCGTTCTATTCTGACAAGTATTCGAAGAAGACAGTCCTCGCCGGTGAGCTTTTCTACAAGGATCACCTGATGAGCCACCTCGCAGATCTGCTCGAGTGGAAGAACCTGACGATTGAGAAGGTTTACGGCGCAAGACCGTACACGATGGAAATGCTCAAAGAGTGGGTCGACGATGCCTGTGAGAAGATCAAGCCGTTCGTCTGTGATACAGGTGCTTTTCTCGCAAATGCAAAGAAAGAAGATAAGAACATCCTCTTCGAGGCTCAGCTCGGATCTCTCCGTGACCTCGACTACGGTATTCACCCGTATACCACATCTTCCAACACAATGGCTGCTTATGCTCCGATCGGTTCCGGTTTCCCGGGAGCAAAGATCGAAGATGTTGTCGGCGTCGTAAAGGCTTACTCCACCTGCGTAGGTGAAGGCCCGTTCGTTTGCGAGATGTTCGGTGATGAGGCAGAAGAACTCCGTAAGGCTGGCTTCGAGTATGGTGCGAAGACAGGAAGACCGCGTCGTGTCGGTCCGCTGGATATTGTAGCTACCCGCTACGGCATTGAGGTTCAGGCTGCGACAGAGATCGCACTGACCAAGCTCGATGTTTTGAGTTACATGGATAAGATTCCGGTATGTACACAGTACGAGCTGGACGGACAGAAGATCGACCGCTTCCCGTTCCCGGTGGCACTGAATGACTGCAAACCGGTCATCGAGTACTTTGACGGATGGAAGACGGACATTACGGGTTGCAGAACCTGGGATGATCTTCCGAAACAGGCTCAGGATTACGTGCTCTATGTCGAGAAGGCAATCGGATGCCCGATCACGTATGTGTCCGTAGGCGCTGAAAGAGAGAGCATCATCTTTAGAAAATAACATCGCGGGCTCTTTTCCGAGAGCCCGTTTTCGTATCCGTGGGAGACAAATGAGGATACGGAAGAAAGGAAGAACTATATGTGTGGAATCGTTGGATATACAGGATCACAGCCGGCAGCCCCGATCCTTCTGGACGGACTTAAGAAACTTGAGTACAGAGGATATGACTCGGCAGGTGTTGCTGTTTTAAATGAGGGAACGATCAAGGTCGATAAGGTAAGCGGCCGTATCGCCAATCTCTGCGAACTGACAGAGGACGGTAAGAAGTGCCCGGGCACGATCGGTATCGGTCACACCCGCTGGGCGACACATGGCGCGCCGACAGATACGAACGCACACCCGCACCTGAGTAACGACGGACGTTTCGCTATCGTACATAACGGTATCATCGAGAACTATATCAGCCTTCGTGAAGAACTGATCGGCAAAGGTTATCACTTTGACAGCGAGACAGATACCGAGGTCATCGTACACCTCATCGAAATGTACTATAAGGGTGACCTTCGCCGTGCGGTCATCAAGACATCCGACCGTCTTTCCGGTTCTTACGCGCTCGGCGTTATCTGCACTGATAAGCCGGATACGATCGTGGTTGCCCGTGAGGCAAGCCCGCTGATCCTCGGCGTCGGCGCCGGCGAGAATTTCTTCGCATCTGACGTTACTGCGCTGGTTGCCAATACCCGTAATGCGATCTACCTCGATGACGGTGAATTTGCCGAGCTCACACCGGACGGCGTGAAGGTATTTGATGTTGCCGGACAGACCATCAACAAGAAGATCTCCCGTATTACATGGGATATCGAGGCTGCGGAAAAAGGCGGATACGAGCACTTCATGCTCAAGGAGATCATCGAGCAGCCGAGAGCCGTCAAGGCGACTGTGGCTCCGCGTATCAAGGAAGGCAAGATCGTTCTTGACGAGATCGAGTGGACCAAGGAGTATCTCGAGTCCATCAACAAGATCGTCATCACTGCCTGCGGTTCCGCTTACTACGCCGGATGCGCTTCCAAGTACACGATCGAAAAACTCTGCCGCATCCCGGTCACATGTGAACTCGCAAGTGAGCTCCGTTACAGTGATCCGCTGATTGACGAGCATACGCTCCTGATCGTTCTTTCCCAGTCCGGTGAGACGGCAGATACCATCGCTGCCATGAAGGAGTGCAAGGCCAGAGGCGCAAGAACACTGGCGATCGTTAACGTAGTCGGAAGCACCATTGCAAAACTCGCGGACGATGTCCTCTACACATGGGCCGGCCCGGAGATCGCCGTTGCTACGACAAAGGGCTACACCACACAGGTCTCCGTTCTGTACCTGGTTGCTGTTTATATCGGAAAAACACTCGAGAGGATCGAGGATGCAGATTATTACCACCACCTGTCCACACTTCTGATGCTTCCGAAGCGCGTGCAGGAAGTGCTCGATATGAACCCGAAGATCCCGAAGATGGCCAAGAAATATCACAACACCAAGTCGATGTTCTTCATCGGAAGAAATACCGACTCGGCGATTGCTCTGGAAGCTGCCCTGAAGATGAAGGAGATCTCCTACATCCACGCCGAGTCCTATGCGGCTGGTGAACTCAAGCACGGCACCATCGCCCTGATCGAAGAGCATCAGCCGGTCATCGCGCTGTGCTGCAATCCGCACATCATGGAAAAGACTCTGAGCAATATCGTTGAGGTCAAGGCCCGTGGCGCGGAAGTTCTCGCTGTTACCTACAAGGGCAACCACGAGATCCTTGCTCAGGCAGACGACGTTATCTTCATTCCGAAGATCGACAATCTGTTCTCGGCAGTCGTTGAGATCGTACCGATGCAGATGCTCGCGTATCATGTGGCGAAAGAGAACGGCTGTGATATCGACAAACCGAAGAATCTTGCGAAATCCGTTACGGTAGAGTAATCACATAAACGATAAACAAAAAGGA
>JAILHZ010000128.1 GCA_024695545.1 Clostridiales bacterium | reverse complement strand
AAACTTCCGATCAAGTTTATCTTGCGAAGAGAGCTCATGAAGCCGCTTCGTGCTGCATCTGATAAGAAACTGCGACCGCTTCCGGAGGGATACAGTATCAGTGCTTTTACCGAAGAGGTATTCGAAAAGCACCCGTTTGACCACGGACGGGGATATGCGGATTATCAGGACTTTGTAAAGCGGGGAGCCGGTGCAGTCATACTTTTTGACGGGCAGGCCGTATCGGCATCTTCGAGTTTTCTGACCTTGGAAGATCATGTGGAACTGGATGTGTTTACGGATGAGGAACACAGGGGTAAGGGACTGGCCGATCACTGTGTCTATGAGATGATCCGGCAAAGTCATGCTAAGGGTCTGACCGTACACTGGGATGCGCAGAATCCGATGTCATCGAAGATGGCGATCGGTCATGGATTTGTACCGGAAGCGGAATACGCAGTATATTGGGTGGAGAAGTAATGCTCAGGCGATAGTGCTTTTACATAGGGAAAAGCACCTGACATTTTTTCGCAAACGAGGAAATGTGCCCTTTACGGATCTCGTCCATAATGGACGTGTAAGAAGGAGGACGAAAGCATGGAATGGATCGAAGCATTACAGACAGCCATCACGTTCATGGAAGATCATCTGCTCGAGGAGATCAACTATGAAGACGTAGCCAGGCAGGTGCACACGTCGAGCTACGAGTTTCACAGGGCTTTCAGTTTCGTGACGGGCATAACGGCCAACACATATATCAGAAACCGCCGTTTGTCTCTGGCGGGAAAAGAACTTGTGGAGACCGATGCGAAGATCACGGATCTGGCGATGAAGTACGGCTACGAGACACCGGAAAGCTTTACCAAAGCCTTCACAAGGTTTCACGGTATCGCACCGAAGACAGCCAGAGAAGAAGCCGGAAAACTGGTGCTTTTTAATCCGCTTACGATTACTTTATCTGTGAAAGGTGGTAAGAGTATGGATTACCGTATCGTACAAACAAAAGCAAAGAAGTTTATCGCACTGGTCAGAGAGTTCAGCAACGGGATCATTAATGATGAAGCCAACCACGAGGTGGCGGATTTCTGGGGCGAGGTCAACAGCAATCAGATGCTCTCTCCGATCTGGATGCTGCGGGAAGATGGAAAGCGCGACCTCTACGGTCTTTGCAGCCCGACGACAGAAGGAAAAGATACCTTTGAGTATGGCATCGGCATCATCATCGACGAGGACACGAAAGAGTTTGACCAGGCGGAACTGGAAAAGAAAGGCTTCCGCATCTGGGACGTCGAACCCGGCACATATGTGGTCTTCGACTGCGTCGGAGAAGACGGCGACTGCATCGCAAAGACCTGGGTGAAGTTCTATAAGGAGTTCCTGCCGCAGATGGGCTACGAGGCCTCGGAGCAGACGGACTACGAGCTCTACTTCGACGGCACACGTCCGGAGGTCTTCTGCGAACTGTGGATCCCGATTAAGAAGAAGTAACGGGAACGACCGGCATAGCGCGATTTTAGCAAAGGATCCTGAAAGCTTGAAAGAGCTTTCGGGATCCTTTTTTGGAAATACAGAGAATGAATTTCTTGACACACAAAAGGTAACATGTTACATTGTTTCTGACAAAGGTAATGTGTTACCTTTTTGTGTCTGATTCTTTCTAAAGGAGTGACGACCATGGACTACGATAAGATGATGAATAACAGCAGTGTGGAATTCGGAAATATCCCGCCGCAGGCTTTCCTTCTGGGACTGCTGAGTGCTTTTGACAACCGGTTCCAGGCAAGCGCGGACAAGTTCTTTTCGCAAATCACCTGGAAGCAGTTCTTCGCCATTATATGCATTAATATCTGTAAGGAAAGTCCGACGATCAATGAACTATCCGATATCATGGGAAGTTCTCACCAGAACGTGAAGCAGATCCTTCTGAAGCTGGAGAGCAAGGGTTTTGTCGAGATGATCCCTGACAAAAATGATAAGCGGAAACAGCGTATCCGGCTTACGAAAACGTGCCAGAGATTCTGCAAGAAAAATGATGCGGAGAGTCAGCGGATCATCGGGAAGATCTTCGAAGGGATCGACGAAAAGAAACTGGCAACAACAATCAAAACGATCATGAAAATGGAAAGGAATATCAGCGAATTATGAAAACATTAGTAGTCTATGCTTCGCAGACAGGTTTTACGAAGAGATACGCGGAGTGGATCGCCAGAAGACTTCAGGCGGATCTTATGGATGTTCACGATGCGAAGAAGAAAAAGAAGAGTGATTTTGATTCTTATGATGCCATCATATACGGCGGCTGGGCGATGGCCGGAAAAGTGATCCAGTCGAAGTGGTTTTTGGCAAAAGCACCTGCATGGAAGGAAAAGAAACTGGCGCTCTTTTGTGTCGGCGCAAGTCCTAAGGAGAATCCGGATGTGGAGCAGAGCCTGAAAAATCTGCTTACTGATGAACAGCGAAGATACATCCGTTTATTTTACTGTCAGGGCGGCCTGAATTATGACAAGATGAAAGCACCTTCCAAGCTTGCTTGCAAAGCTCTGGTCTCGATGCTGAATAAGAAAAAAGATGCGACTCAAAAGGAAAAAGACATGGCGGAAATGCTCTCTCATTCCTATGATATTTCGGACGAGAAATACATCGAACCTATTGTAGAATACGTGATGGAATAAAAAGTGAGAAACAGGTGTTGACTCTCACATAGTGTGAGGGATTATGGTAGTAATGAGCTCAAGAGAAACATCCATGGAGGTTAAGACAAAATGCTAAAGATAGGTGAATTTTCAAAACTTTCCAGAGTAAGCATCAGAATGCTCAGACACTACGATGATATCGGTCTTCTGAACCCGGCGGAGATCGATGATTTTACAGGATACCGCTATTATCGTGAGGATCAGCTGTTTACCATCAGCCGGATCACGGCGCTGAAGGATATGGGGTTTTCGCTTGCGGATATCGTCAAGATCCTCGACAGCTATGACGATAAGGAGAAGATGGAGGCGTTTCTTTCTGAAAGGCAGAAGGAACTGGCGAAGCTTTCCGAGGAGACAGAGTATAAACTGATGCTTCTGGAGACAGCCCGTAAGAGGCTGAGGAAGGAGCAGAATATGAGTTTCGATGTAACAGTAAAAACGATTCCGGAGAGATATGCGGCGACAGTACACATGGTGGTTCCGCACTATGAGGATGAAGGCATGCTCTGGGCCAAGATGGCGGAGGTCAAGACTCCCCTGATCCCGGCAGACCCATGCCTGGCAATCGCAGAATTCTTCGATGACGAGTACAAAGATGAGACCGTGGAGATCGAGGTTTCTATGACGGTCAAGGGTACCTATGAGGATACCGAGAATGTCAAGTTCAAGACGCTTCCGGCGGTCAAGGTCGCAAGCTGCATCGTCAAGGGCAGTTATGACCAGATGGGGGAAGCCTATGCGACAGTGGTTTCCTGGATCAAAGAGAACGGATATAAGATGAATGGCCCGATGTTTAACATCTACCACGTCGGACCGGTACAGACGCAGGATCCGAATGAGTTCGTCACCGAAGCATGCTTCCCGGTAGAGTGATTATTCCGGAAGAGCTGTGAGTCATCGCGACAAAATGAGTCGAAGAAAGGGAGGAAAGACCTCCCTTTTTCTTTATGTGAAACAGTGCTTTTCGAGAAGAGGAATTGGCAAACATGGGAAATCCTCTTTTTTCGTAAAACCCTGTACGAAAATGGCTGTGATTATCATGGTAAAACGCAGATTCAAGAAAAACCCTGTACAAAATTGCTAACAATCATCATGGGGAAAATCGTTTTTTCAGAAAACCCTTGATGAATTACCAAAAATCTGTCATGGGAAATGACAATAATGAGAAAAACCCCTGATAGTGCCCTCCAATTCAGTCAAGGGAAATGGCAAATAAGAAGATTTCCCTTGATGGATTGCAGAAGAAAGCAGCGTATAGCTATGGCGGTTGGGGTGTGTTAGACGACAGATTTTATAGAAGGAATGTGGAATGAAAGAGGGTACATATCAATATGAGGCAGCCCCTTTTGGTTCATTTCTCAAGCAATCACATCTCGCTGTTCCTTCCCGGCTTGCTCATCTTCTGTTTGTACATGCGCTTGTCGCTGATCTTAAGGAATTCCTCAAGCTGGCCGAAGGCATTCGTTTCTGTCAGGTACGCACCGAAACTGAAGTTCAGCTGATAATCACATGAATTGTTCCGGTTGAATTCATCCTGCATTTCTTTCATACGATCGATGAACCGGTTTAATCGCGATTCAGAATAATCCGCGGCGAAGATATAGAATTCGTCGCCGCCGGTCCGGCCGGCTATCTCGCCGGAGTCGCAGCATCGCCGGATGATCTCCGCCAGTGCCCGAATCGCACGGTCTCCTTCGTGGTGACCGAACCGGTCATTGATCATTTTTAGCTCATCCATGTCGATAACTATGGTGCAGACGGTGATGGTATCGTGGAATTCGGAGATGGCTTTTCTGGATCTATCGTCAAAGCCGCGACGGTTGTATAGACCGGTCAGAACGTCCGTGATGCTCATTCCTTCGAGCTCGCTGATCAGCTTGCTGATGTG
>JAILHZ010000109.1 GCA_024695545.1 Clostridiales bacterium | reverse complement strand
ACATAGCAGGAAGCGCCTTCTACGGGATCCCAGGAAAGCTGCGGAGAAAGATTGGGGTTACCATTCGTATCCGAGGTCTCATCGTCCCAGTAGCCGTCGTGAAGGCTTTCAGAGGTCACGACAAAAGCTTTGTACTGTCCGATATACTCATCACCGGTGTTGTCTGCTACGGCCTGCGTAGTCTCGGATGCTTCGGTCTCCGATACAGTGCTAGCCGATGTCGTAGACTCCGCCGTCGTGTCTGAAGTTGTTTCCTTGGACTTAGTTGAGCAGCCTGCGAGAGATATCACAAGCGCTGCGGTAAGCATCAGGCATGTTAATCTTTGTTTCTTCATGTTCTTTTCCTCCCGATAATTCTTTTTCTCTTTATTTCAAATGCGCCTTATTCATTATATCTTATCTTTCATCGTATACGGTCTTCGAGCGGTTGTTGATCGTGGCGATGACCGTATCGATATCCTTCTGGCCGAGAAGATATGCGGGGATCTCCTCCGAGACGATCATCAGGACCGAGTTATCCGGAAGGAAGATCGAGTCAATCTCTTCCAGAGACTGAAGAAATACATCCGGAAGCTTCGATCCGGGTTCGACCGCACCGGCCATGCGCATAAGATCCGCCAGCGGGAAAAGAAGGGCTTCTGATTCCACGCTGGTATAGTAAGCATAGGTTTTCCGGCTCTCTTCTTTCTCCAGATCCACTTTATACCTTACGGCTTCACGGTTGATGGCGATAGCATTTCGGGTTTCTTTCTGGACCTCTTCACTTAACATTGTATCCAGAAGTGCGAATGCGCCGTCTTTCACCTTCGTTCCTTCCGTGACAGAGAATGAGGAAACTACCGATGCCGTAAGACCTTCACCATTCGAAGAAGGGATGCCGACGATTCGAGCGTTATCTCCGTAAAAATTGAAATAGGCAACATCTCCTAAACTGTCGATGTTTTCTATATATGTAGCAGATGTTTCCACAGGCGGTGCTCCATAAGCATCACTCCAGACGTCGTCCTTGTCCGGCGGAAGTACGGAAACGCCTTCGGGGATCGTATCCTTAAAGAACGTCGCAAGTTTTTTGAACTCATCCAGGTTAAAGTCCACCCTTCCGTTTGAGATCCACTTGGCGTAGTTTCTCTGAATACACATATTCAGGAAGTGTATGCGGCTGACGCTTTGGGTCACAGGCTCGATAGCGTTCATCGGGCCGTTTATGAATGAAGCATACTCGCCATAGGTAAAGCCGGTCTTCCCTGCATCAATTTTCGAGCCGTCCGTAAGGATCCCTGCATACGTGAAAGAAGTCGGAATAAAGTAAGTCTTCCCGTCCATCTTCGCCGCGTCGATCAGATTTGAGTAATAGGAAGAAGCGCTATAGGTGCTGCCTTCCAGATATGGTGTCAGATCCATGAGGTACTTGCTGCTTAGAAGATCGATCGACTGGGAGGCTCCGAGGACTACGTCAGGACCTGTACCGGAACGGATGTCGGATGCCAGGCTGCCGCTGACCATGGACATGGCATTGTACATCTGACGGTCCGTCTCATCGATCTCCTCCGTCGCATCTCCCGAGGAAAGATATTCGTTCTGCTCGTAGAGGACAAGCTTCGCATAGTAGTCGGGATTTGACTCATTAAACTTTCTCAGTGCCTCACCTTCGGCATAAGTAAGTGAATCACTAAGGCTTGCGACCGAGATCACTTTCTTTCCCTCATTCGGGTTTTTCTCCGCCTTTTCGAGCGTATATACGATGGCTATAGAACTAAGCGTCTGCGAAGTGGCAGGCGGCATCATCGATCCGAGCACTGCCTTATTATCGTCGAGATAGAGGACACTTGCCATCTGGCAGTCACTGCGGTTAATATCGCAGCTGTCAAAGTTCAGTTTACAGACCTCTTTGCCATCCTGAGAACTGTAGTCATAGATTCCGGTTGCTTTCGTCAGGCACCCTCTTCCATCCATGGTCGTAGAGATATTCTGTTTATCGGAGACCGGTTTTACATCGTCAAGTTTTTTCACCTGCCCCGATGCAAGATCAAAGACTCCGAAAACCTGTTTCTGTCCGAAGCCTCTGAACATAACCGTACCATTACCGGCACCGTAGATATCCCAGATGACCTTAAGGTCGTTCACTCCGAATGCTTTTCTTAAGTTGACTTCATAGAGTGCTTTTCCGTCTTTGGCAACGATCAGCCGGTCATCGCCTTTATTCATTTCCGTGAACTCAATCACTTCGTATCCTTCGATCAATCG
>JAILHZ010000094.1 GCA_024695545.1 Clostridiales bacterium | reverse complement strand
AACCCCGTTGCTCAGGATCGTTTTCTTGAAGCTCTTATATTTTCCGGACTTGGCGATCAGATCCGCGATCACACCTGCAGCAACGATCAGGGGTGCACCCAGATAGCCCATACCGAGAACGAACATGATGATCGCGATAAGCACCGACATAAGCGAGATCATGCCGAACTTTTCGACTTTCGTGTAGAAGAGCATCATCGGGATCGCGCCCACCAGCGGGATCATGACTACATAGGATGCAACAATGTACGGATGGATATATCCGAGCAGACCACACAGAAACTCCACTACGATCAAAATCGCCGTAAAAATACCAACCGTGATAAAATCTTTTGCCTTTAATTTACTACTGTTCATATTAACCCTCTCTGCCTTTAGTTATCACATGCCAACCTCCGATAACAGTTTAGTTAGCGTTTGCTAACCAATGATATAGTATTCCAGAGAAGAAATCCAGTAGTTAGTGAACATTTTCATTGAATTGTTCAGCAATTCGTCAAACTGCACGAAAACTCACGTGCCGGATTGAAGTGCAACCATTCTCGCATACGTCCCGTTTTTCGAAAGCAGTTCCTCATGACTTCCTCGTTCAATGATGTTCCCGTCAGAAACGACCAGGATCTGATCCGCATCTTTGATCGTCTTCAATCTATGCGCAATGACCAGAAGCGTCTTTTCACGGCACAGTTCGGATATCGCTTCCTGGATCGCACGCTCGTTATCCGCATCGACACTTGCCGTTGCTTCATCGAGAATAACGATCGGAGCATCTTTCAGGATGCATCGGGCGATCGAGATCCTCTGCTGCTCACCTCCGGAAAGCGAGGCACCGCCTTCTCCAATCACGGTATCAAAGCCATCCGGAAGTGCCATGATAAAGTCATAGCAGCGTGCTTTTCGGGCAGCTTCGTAAACTTCCTCTTTCGAAGCATCCGGACGCGCCATCGAGATATTGTTATAGATCGTATCCTGGAACAGATACACACGCTGGAACACCATACTGATGTGATCCATTAAATCCCCCATCGGGACATTTCGGATATCTTTTCCGTTTACCAGGATCTTTCCTTCGCGGATATCCCAGAAACGCGCCAGAAGCGATGCAATCGTGGATTTACCGCCGCCGGAAGGTCCTACCAGTGCACACATCTCACCTGCTTTAACCTTGAAGGAAACATGTTTCAGCACATCAGATGAGGTATAGCCGAACGATACATCCTCATACTCGATTGCGGGTGTATACGTTTTCTCTCCGGAAAGATCAGAGATCTTCTCTTTCCCGATATCCGGCATTTCTTTCTCTGCAAAAAGCGCCTCAATACGGTCAAGGCTGGCCGAGGTAACGGTAAGTCTGGCCAT
This sequence comes from Clostridiales bacterium, assembly GCA_024695545.1. The sequence continues at coordinate 2,549 of JAILHZ010000094.1, read as the reverse complement.
CTGAGCATAGTAGCTTTTAATAGCGACAAACAAGTCGAAGAGGAAAAGCGACATACCGACCATATAGACATCGGAGATCACACCCTCATGATAAAGATATGCGGCAAGCGCAAGCACAGCTGCGGTTCCGATACCGAAAACAAGATTCAGCGCACGGGACCATGGTGTGTAGTCCACTTCATAAGAAATGCTCTCTTCGCAGCTTTTTTCAAACTCTTCGGAGAGTTTCTTCGACTTTTCTCCCAGGAGGTTATAGGACTTGATGACGCCGATTCCTTCAGCGAAATCGAGCACTTCCTCTGTTAAGGATTCACTGTATTCCTGTTTTTTTACGGAATGGTTCATCGTAAACTTCAGCGTCAGATTTCCGACAATAAAGAACAGCAGCTCAACAAAAAGCGCAAGCAGTCCCAGACGAAAGTCCATGTAGAACATCATGACGGTCATCAGCGCCTGAGAGATCATAAAGGTGACCAGTTCCGAAAGGACACCCATGCAGTTCTCTTCAATAAACACCATATCTGTCGACAGTACCGAACTGATCTTTCCGATATTTCCTTCGGTAAAATATCCCATCGGAAGTTTTCTTAAGTGGTCACCCAGACGGATACGCATATCCGCGAAAACCTTGTAGCCGGCCGAAGACTGCAAAACGTTCGTTAAATGTTCAAAAACCGCCTGAAGGATTACACTGCCCAGCATGGCAAGGCCCAGATAAAGGCACATCGTCTTTGTCATATCCCCTTCCATAAAGAGCTTGATCGCAATAAAGCAAAGGATCAGCGGCATTCTCATCATGATTCCTTTGAAGAAGGAAGAAATATAGGATGCCCGGATCGATTTCTTATACTTTCCCGTCATCTTGATAAGACGGTGCATGATCTTAATCATTCTTGCTCACCTCCTTGATACGCCAGTTGCTGGCAGAAACCGATGCATCCCAGAGCTTTTTATACTCGGGGCATGTGGTAAGAAGCGCGTCATGAGTATCGGAAGCAATGCATACGCCGTCCTTCATGACACAGATCTTATCGGCATTCTTGATCGTTGAAAGACGATGCGCAATGACCAGTACGGTCTTATCCTTGATGATCTCATCGATCGCCGCATTCATCTTCTCTTCATTTTCCGGATCCATAAAGGCTGTTGCTTCATCGAGCACAATAATCGGCGCATCCTTGAGGATCGCCCTTGCCAGCGAGATTCTTTGACGTTCACCGCCGGACAGCTGTTTACCGCCGTCTCCGGCCATCGTCTCGATCCCGTTCGGAAGCCTGTCGAGGAACTCCTTACACTGTGCACGTTCCGCCGCCTCCATTACCTGTTCTCTGGAAGCATCCGGACGTCCGATCAGAATATTCTCGTAAAGAGACGTATTAAAGAGGAACTGTTCCTGAGAAACAAACGCCACCTGGTCATTAAGCGCCTCTAAGGTCATATCGGTGATATCCTGTCCTCCGATCGAGATCGATCCGGAAGAAAGATCGTAGTAGTGGACAAGCAGTTTTGCCAGCGTGGATTTACCCGAACCGGATTCACCGACAAGCGCCGTCGTGGTTCCCTGCTTTAAAGAAAGAGATACACCTTGAATGACTTCTTTTTCGTCGTAGGCAAAGTGAACATCGTTAAAAGATACGTCTCTGTTCCCGCCGGTAAAACCCGAAGATCCTTCTTTAAGCGGCGGATGAGACATCATCTTCTCCAGTTCAGAGATCTTATAGTCCAGTTGAGGGAACTTACCGGCAAAGTTAAGTGCTTTCAGGACGGAAGGACCGACGGCAAAAGACATACAGAGAACAAGTACAAGTCTGCTGAGAGAGATCGTATCACCGATGACCATCAGGGATCCGAAGGGAAGGATCAGAAGCGCCAGGCACGGAAGAACAGCAGCATAGATCGCCATCCACGGCCAGCATACCTTATACCAGTCCAAAGTAAAATCACGGTAATCTCTTACTACTTCACCGAAGCGCTTATAGGATTCACCGTCTTTATTAAAAACCTTCACGACTTCCATGCCGTTGACATATTCGATAATAGTATTATTCATCTTCGAAGCAGATGCATAGTAGGCATTCATTTTCGACAAACCGGACTTCATCATCATGCCCATCGCGAGCATACCGATGATCAACGGAGGAATGGAAAGCAGTCCCAGACGCCAGTCTGCGACGAACATCAAAATCAGGATCAGGATCGGGATGACGATATTCGCAATACCCTCTGGAATCGCATGAGCCAGCAGAAGTTCGATCTGATCGATATCATCGGTAAAGACCTTTTTGATCCTTCCGGTACCGAGATCCTTGATGTTTCCCAGTGGCTGTTTTTCCAGTTTTCTCTGAAGCGAGACACGAAGGTTTTTCAGTGTGTGATACGCGCTGTAATGGGAAAACGAGAGTCCCTGTGTATAAAGGACCGCAAAGAGGATCTCGCATCCTGCAATGATCCCCACCCTTACAAGAATGAAGGAAGAACTGATCGTCTCTCCCCGGGTCAGAGGATCGATGATCTGATACAAAAAGAAATACGGGAGCACATTGAAAATG
>JAILHZ010000010.1 GCA_024695545.1 Clostridiales bacterium | reverse complement strand
GCTCATGGAGCTCGCATAGACGATCTTGATGGCATGCTCGAACTCCTCGAGCCTCTCCTCTTTACTTCCACGGTTAACGCAGAAGACTGATTCATATTTTCCGGCAAAAGCATTACCGAAGCCGTCTTCGAGGATACTGCTCGAACGGATGATATACGGGTCCTGACCGTAGTACTCGATGATGCGCACGAACTGCTCTCTCATCGCATCGGAGAACACGCCGCCCATGATCTTCTCGGCAAACTCACCCGCCAGCGTGAAAAACCCTTCTTCGGTCCTCTGCTTGACTCTCGTGTCCCAGAGGTTGTTATCGACAATATACGTGTAGTAAAGGTCCGATCCGACATAGAACGAATCGTGGGGCTCTAAGACCTCGCTTATGTCCGGTTCGTTATTTCGGATGATCGCCCTGGCCAGAAGCATACCGCAGGCTTTACCGCCGATCATGCCGGTACCGACCATATGGTCACGGACCGAGAAATAGTCCTCCGGCGTAAAGTGCTTCTTCACCATCGTTCTCATCTTCTCGTCGCGGGTCATCATGATGTTGCACATCCGCTCGCAGTCGGACGTGATGTCCGCGCCCGATTCATGGAGGATCTTCGCCTTATTAAAGAACCGGTCCCAGGAGTCGGAGAACTGTTCTTCCGAAGACCTCTGCGCCTGTCCCAGCGTCTGGTAGAAACGGCTGGACTTAACTCCGTCCAATATGGGGCGAAAAGCACCTGTCTCGGGGTCATAGGTATGCGGCAGGAACATCGTGTCGGAACTTCGGTTCCATACTTTATTCGGGCGCACATAGATATTCTTCTTATCCGCATACACGTCAAAGAAAAGCTGCGTCGTATTCAAGATCTTATTGATCGCCTGGGACGAATGCTTTCCGCGGATAATCGGAAAGAAAGCGACCGTATCCAGGATAAAAAGGAACGGGCAAGTGACTCGGAAAAAGTTTCCCATCATGAGGTCGGTCGCCCACGCTGTCTGAAGCTCCGACAGACAGTCGAACACATAAAAGGCGTCGTATCCTTCTTTTTCGATGACGTTATGGATATCGACTGTGAAAGTCTCGAATCTGTGGGACAGGGGGATATGGACCGACTTGATCTCCGGGCATTCAGGAAGGAGCGGCTCGTGGCTGGCGAACCTGAAGTAGATGATGTTTCTTTTATCCTCGATCGCCTGGCGGATATAGGGCTCCATGAAGAGCTTAAACTGCGAAAGCTCCGATACTCTCCACACGACATTGTCGCCAAGCCGGATGTTATCCAGCGCAATATCCATCTCCGGGATGCCGCTTTTAATCCTGTCAAAAGCCGTCATGTCCTCGCCCCCTCATATAGCAAAAAGGCGTCTCATCCGATATGGATGAAACGCCTTTGTTCCCTTGGTTTTATGAGTTCATATTAGCATTAACATCCGGTTCTTGCAAGGCAGTCCCTCCCATGTCCTCAACGGGGCATCGTCGGAATTTTGCCGCGATCTCGCCAGGCCGCGTCGTTCTTTTCCTTAAGATGCCGGAGTGAGCGTGACCGTGACCTTCCCTTTTCCGAAGATCTCTTCAAGTTCTTCCTGCGTCACGGAATTGATCTTGGCAACAGGAACACATTTGTACTCACCTTCCACCGCTACGATACGGAGAATGTCATCCCCCGAAGATGTCATGCATTTAATGATCATTCCGGGTTCACAATGGATCGTCTTGATCGGACCGTTTCTCTTCAGATCCTTGACATTTCCCTCTTTTCCGAATTCCCAATCATCCATCTCTATGATGATGGTTCCCTGCTCAAACAGCATCTGATCAAGCGGATAGGTGTTATACGATTCCGAATCCCACTGCGCATTAAGCGTTTTCCCGTTCACTTCGATGAGCAGATCCACAATATCCCAGTTGCAGTTATTCTTCATGGCGACGAGATAACCATTATCGGAAACATAGCACACGATCGGTCCGTTTTCCGCATCTTCCGTCGTTGTGTATGTATACTCGTAGAAGTATTTGACGCGATCAAGATCCACTCCGTTTTCGAGAACGACATCATCCGGAAGCTGGTTCACTCTTCTGATCTGCGGCTCGGAAAGATTCGTGATCGTTTCCAGACGTCCCTCATATCCCCTGATCCTATTCATGCAGGCGATAGAGTAATCCGGATCGAAATAACCCGCTACCTGATGAACTATATCCATCAGTTCCTTGACCTGATAACAATAACCGCCGTATATATGATGATCCTTCCCGTTTTCATCCCGGTAGGCAAACCCGAATATCTCACCGTCATTGACATCTTCGCTATAACCGGCAAACGCACTGCTGTCCCCGTATTCCAGACAGAAAAGATAGAAATCAAGATAAGCATCATCCGGAATCGTGACCGTACTCTTGATCGGATCACTCACCGCGTGATAAGAGATTCTTTCCAGCGTGCCGTCATAGTAAAGCGTATATACACGATCTCTGGCCTCATCTTCATAGTAATTCAGCGGTCCCACAACTTCGCAGCTTACGGTAAGCATAGGGCCTTCGATCGTCTTAAGTTCATCGATGCTCTTTGTCGGCACCGGTGTTGGCGTCGGCGGCTCAGTCTGTGTAGTCACAGGCTCAGTTTTCCCGGTAGAATCATCCCTTTTATCCACAGTCTTCTTTTCCGAAGCCTTACATCCAGTAAATGAGAACAATATACCTGCAGCAAGAACCGCTGCAGCCACTCTGTTTTTTAAAACTACATACCTCATATGAATACCCTCCATGCAAATAAGACGACTTCACATAGAGAACTGTTGCATATAAATATATTATGTCTGATCCGGATAATCCCAGAAACCGCCCGTATGGAAGTTCTCATTCCCAAGTGGTTTTGCCGTCAGCTTAAAGATCACGCACCCGTCCGGACATACGACAGTCTTTGTGTATTTTCCGTCGCCGCCCAGGTTCTGAAGATCTCCGCCGCTTCTGACTGCTTCCATCAAGGGGTAAAGCATCATCATCGTTTTCGAGCAGATCCCGTATCCGTCCTTATTCACCGGGCACCCGTATGTACAGGTATAGGTATCGCCGATCTCCTCGCCGTTTCTGCAATATCTCTCCGTGTGATCACCATGCAGAAAGCCGGTGACCTCCACCGTAAACTCATACTCCTCGTCGTACCACTTTTTCATATGCTTCTCCCCCGAATTATCGCTTGTGTACGATCCAGTCGTTATCTTCTACAGTATATTGGAATTCGCTGTATTCCTCATTCGTCATGACATCGATCAGGTCATGAAAGTCTTCCACCAGATTGACATTCGGAAGATCTTTTTTCTCGACCCAGTGCATCGCGCCCTCATCAGAGGATACGATTTCTCCTTCAAAAGCACTTGTCTCATAAAGGAACACGAGATATCTTCCTTTGCTGTAGTCTCCGTCTTTCAGCGGGAATTGTTTTATACCGCAGAGTCTAGGATTTCGGATCGTAAGTCCGGTCTCTTCCTTCATCTCACGGATCACGGCCTCCACAATAGATTCGCCGGGTTCCACATGCCCGCCCGGAAGTGTATATCCCTTCCAGTCCACACTCACACGATCCTGCAGAAGATAGCGCTCCTCGTCATGGATCAGGCAAAGTACCGTCAATTCAGCATTTTCCGTTCTACTCATAGGATCTCCTTAAGATAAACCTT
>JAILHZ010000172.1 GCA_024695545.1 Clostridiales bacterium | reverse complement strand
GGACAACCTCGTTATGGGTGCTAACATTGCCGGTTTCCAGAAGATCGCAGACGCTATGATGGCTCAGGGTATTGCTTACTAATCGATACTCGCGATACAAAAGCAAATCAAAAGGATCCTGCTTCGGCGGGATCCTTTTTTGTTTTTCCTTTGTCTTTTTTTTGAGGGCAATAAAAGAGGTAGGATCAAACGGTGTTTTTTCATCATTTGATCCTACCTGATTTGTTAGGAAGTGTAATTATGGAAACGAAATGTTTATCTGTGGGATGGCGGTCGGCCACACACGGTAACGAGCCAAGCGAAGTGGTTAGTCACTCAATGCTGCCGGCCGCGAAACGCTAATCAGCCTTCAATGTTGATCGTGTTGTTTTCCGGGAGATTCAGTTCTCTCTTCGGGATATCGAGCTTGAGGACACCGTCTTCAAACTTCGCCTTCACGTCATCCTTACTGACGTTCGCGCCGACGTAGAAAGATCTGGACATCGCACCGGCATATCTCTCCTGGCGGATGATCCTGCCCTTCTTATCCTTCTTTTCCTGATCGAGGCCCTTCGCCGCACTGATCGTCATGTAGCCGTCCTCGAGCTTTACATTGATCTCATCCTTCTTAAAGCCCGGAAGGTCGATCTCGAGTTCATAGTTCTCGTCCGTCTCGTTGACATCGGTCTTCATGACGTGACTTGCATTCTTACCGTAGAGCCTCTTGTCTACATTCGCGAGTTCCCGCATCGGGAAGCCCATCCAATCATCAAATAAGTTCTCACCAAATAACGATAACATACATCATTCCTCCTTTATCATGTTATCGGACTTGGGGGCGGAGGTCTTATTCCTAAAGGATCTTCGTTCCTTTGTTCGACTCCTATTATAGTCCCGGAATTAGCACTGTCAAGACGAGAGTGCTAATTCAATCTGCACAGATTTTCCCGCTCGGAATTGTGCACATTTTGATTCGTCATTTTGTCCGAAAAGCACTATAATATAGGGGGTTGTGCAATTTGGGGAGGTGGTTTAATGAAGAAACGTCTGCTTGCTTCACTGGCATCTTTTATGTTTATCCTGAACACATTTGCCGGTACCGGATCAGCTGAACCTACGGACAGAGTGGATCCCACCGATGTTACATCTGCGGAATACGGGAACGGCAGCATAGAGATCATCGCCTATTCTCCTTCCGGAGAATTCAGCCCTATGCTCCAGGATTTTTTCGTCAAGAACCCGGATCTGAATTCGAAATACAAGGTTATTTCCTATAGGATGGCCGACCCATCCGGCAATACCTATGACACCCTCTGCTCCATGCTCGACAGCAAGGATAAGAAACCGGATCTTTATATCTCCGAATCAGGTTACGCGTATGATTTCATCAACGGGAAATATGCAGATTATGCCGCCGATTACTCTGATTTTATCGACAATCTGGATTCGAAGATCAAGAAGGCCGAGCTCGCCAGATATTCGGTGGAGATGGGCACGGACAAATCCTCTCATATAAAAGCACTCAGCTACCAGAGTACCTTGAGCCTTTTCTACTACAGGCGCTCGATCGCAAAAGAGGTATTCGGAACAGACGATCCAGATTCCGTCATGGATGAGATCGGCGGCGGAACAGGAAAATGGGATAAGTTCCTCGAAGCATGCGAAAAGATGAAGAGCAAAGGCTATGCCATGGTCTCTTCGACCGGTGACTTATGGAACGCGAGCGTATATGGTTCAGAGACACCCTGGGTGGTGGATGACACGCTCCGGCTGGATCCTGAGCGAGCCACTTTCATGGATCTTGCAAAGATCATCGAAGATAACGACTATTCTAACCACAAATCCGTATGGTCTTATGCCTGGTATGCGGATATGAACGGCACGGGATTAAACGATATCACGAAAGAGCCGAGAGAGGTCTTCTCCTTTTTAGGACCTACCTGGTTCCTCTATTATGTGATCGCCCCCCAGAATGCATCCGGAACTTATACCTATGGAGACTGGGGCGCATGCCTGGCGCCCGTTTCTTTCTCCTGGGGCGGCTACTGTGTATCCGCGGCAAAGAAAGGCGTGGAAAATTCTTCCAAGAAAGAGTTCATCTCCAGATTTGTCGAATGGATCACGCTCGATACCTCTGACACCGGTTACCAGTTCGGATACGCTTCAGGGCTTTACACCACCGATGGTACTAAGGAAGCCGTTGTTTCAGGAAATGTTCTGGAAAAAGCCGACGGATCTTCTGATATGCTCGCCGGACAGGATCCTTACCCCTACATCAAAAAGGCCGGTTCTTTGGCCCCCGGGTCATATATGATTCCTCGCGACTACAACAGTATCGACGCTGATTTCCTCTCTTCCGTGGATCGGTATGTAAGTGGAAAACTATCCAGAGAAGAAGCATTCGCCGAGTTCCAGGACAATATTGCATCTTATGGCGGAATCGATGTAAAATCACAATTCGTTGTCCCGGATCCGGTACTCACCGCACCGGACGCACTTCCTTCGACTGTAACTCCGACTCCGGTACCCACGCAGCCACCGGCGACACCCACGCCCACCGTCACACCGGCTCCGACGGATGATACGGACGTGACAGACCCGGATGATCCCTCTACAACCACTTCGAAAGCGAAGAAGAAAAAAAGCACGAAAAAGAAGGTCACAGAACCTGAAGATCCCGGCAAGAAAGCGATCATCCCGGCTGTGATTTCTGTCATCGCTTTCGCAGCAGTCTGCGCTACCGTCGTAACGATCGTCTATGTTAAGGATAACAAGAAGAAGAGGAATCAGTCTTCATCCTCATCCAAATAGCCGGTCACGGCATTGTCGAGTCTTGCCGCGATGTCATAGACATCCTGCTTCAACTCATAAAAACCTGTAAGCGGAAGATCCTTCGCCAGTGCGGAACCGCCCTTGAACAGGGCTTCCCAGTCCGCAAGAGATCTCTCGAAGAAGAATGCCTGACGGCTCTCTTCCGATCCGACAACACAGCCGATCGTATCACTGTAAGCGAGCACTGTCTGTTTGAACTGCGGGATACGTATGAGTTCACCGGCAGTCAGTTCCCACTCGGGAACAGGTTCCAGATCTACTGCATCCACATAAGGCATGGTCTCACCGTTTCCGGTCACGCGAAGCTCTTCACGGAGCTCCTCACGGACTTCCATCAGGACCTGTCCGAGCAGATTCTCGCCGCGCCACTTGGTGATGTCCTGCACTTCCGGATCAGATGTCGAAAGCAGGATTCCCCAGTCCTTATCACGCGGAGAACACTCTGCCAGGATCGCATTTCCGGTCGCAAGGAGCGTGTCCATCATCTGGGGATTCTGGGAGAACTTGGCGCGGATACCGCGCTTAACGACCACGAAACGGGTCTTCTTCCAGAGTGCCGCATCGAATCCGTCGAAGAATTCTCTTCCGAGGATCTTGCACTGTTCCGGGTCGGCGGTATGCATGATCTCATCGCCTAGCGCCATCTGGCCGAACATCATGACCTTCTGGTACATCATAAACTGTTCCGAGTGTAAATAATGGCGTCCGGCATAATCGAACTCCGCCGGATACCAGTTGCAGAAGCAGCCGTTTTCCTCATACTCTCTATGGAAACCGATGATCTCATTCTTCATGGCCGAACCTCCTTCGCACTCGGATAATTACAGCCTTATTATAACAGGAAAGCACTGTTTTCGCACTTAAGCAGATTCACTCTCTGACGAAGCCGTCTCTCCGGGCTTCTGCCCGCCCTTAAAGTCAGGACGCTGTCCGTTCTTAAAATCAGGCATCTGGCCATTCTTAAAGTCCTCGGGATCCATACCGTCAGGAATCGTCATTCCATCGGGCATTGACATACCATCCGGAGGAGTCATGCCATCCGGCATGGAGCCGTCCGGAGGGGTCATCCCCTCCGGAAACTGTCCGTCAGAATCTCCGTTCTGAAAGTTCTTGCCGTCGCGTCCGTTAAAGCCGCCCATCTGTCCGAAATCCTGATTGGTAAGCTCGGTCACTTCTTCGCCGTTCACGATAACCTTGCCGCCGTTAAGCTTGCCTTCGTTATCGTAGTCGAACGGGAACTGTGCGCTGACTTCGACCGTTCCGCCGTTGATATAGAGGTTGCCGTTGGCATCGATGCCGTCTGTATCGCCCTGCGCCATCGTGATCTTCACGTTGCCGCCGTTGATCTCCACAGTCGGATAGTACGCATCTGACTTCTGTCCTGCGTTGATTCCATCATCACTTGCGTTGATCGTAAAGTCTCCGTCGTTGATCATAACGTAGGTACCCTCGAGACCCTCGGCTCCGTCGATTGTGAAGGTGCCGCCCTCGAACTCGAGCATGCCGTCTGTATGGATCGCATCGTCCTTACAGGCGATGGTATATGTACCGGCCGTAAACAGTGCGGAATCGTTCGTGTTGATGCCGTCTTCCTTCGCATTGATCACGTAGGTGCCTCCGGTCATGACCAGATCATCCTTGCACACAATGCCGTGTCCTGCAGGCGAATCGATCGTGACACTTCCGGATCCGTTAATGGTCAGATCATCTTTGCTATAAATGACGCTGTCGATATCGTTGCTGTCGATCGCGGTAAAAGCACCGCCGTTGCTCAGTTTGTTTTCTCCTTCGAGTGTGATGTAGACCTCGTCGGCAGAGATTACGTAGATCGCTGCGGACGTTTCACTGTTGATCGTACAGTCGCGAAGGATAAGATGTACATCTTCCTCCGATCCGACATTGATGATGATCATGCCGTTATTCGTCGAACCGGTCACGATATACGTACCTTCTTTTGTAATGTTGATCTTCCCGCAGTTGTCGGCAAGCTCGATCTTCTCCGACTCCGCCTCATTGTAAGATGTATCCTGGTCCTTATCCGTCAGTTTCAGCAGCTCTACGGATCCAGAAGATCCGTTCCCGGAAGAGACGTTTGCTGCGGTTCCGTCCGGTGTCGTCTGACCGTCTGTTCCCTGGTTATTCTCCGCGGAGCTTTCAGTTGAGGAAGACTTGCTCTTGCACGATGCCAGGGCGAGGGATCCTCCTGCGAGAAGTGTCGCACTTACCGCCAGTGCCAGGATCTTATTTCTATTCATGTATACTTCTCTTTTCATTTCTTTCTCCTTTCAAAATTCCTTTCAATAATTCATTCAAAGTTCCTCATTCTCTCTCGGCATGATCACCGACAGCTGGATCTCCAGATTGCCGTTCCTGCACCGAAGCGCGTCGATCAGTGCTTTTTCAGAAGAAGCTTCCTTCAAGGTAATGTCATAGGACAGTTTGAAGATCGAGCCCATGCCCGCAGTCTTGGCGGCCATGAGACGGTGGGATGTCGTATACTCGGCGAAGACCCCGTCGAACTCCTTCATGTAGTCCACATTCTCCGGGACCGCGATGCGGAGGCTCTTTCGAAGACTGTTGTCCTCCTCGCCGAAGCCGATCATGCTGTAGAGCAGGAGCACGAAGCTCATGATCAGGACGAAGATCGCAGCGTAGATCAGGAATCCCATTCCGCAGAGAAGGCCCGTCGCCATGGCGATAAAGATCGCGACGATCTCCTTGGCGGTGCCGGGCGCCGAACGGAATCTTACGAGGCTGAAAGCACCTGCGACGGCGACGCCTGCGCCGATGTTGCCATTGACTGCCATGATGACCACACAGACCACACACGGAAGGATCGCAAGGGTGGCAAGGAAGCTTCTGCTTCTTCTGGATCTGTACATGTATGCCATCGCGAATAGAAGTCCGAGAAGGAGCGCCGCGGCGACCGGCAGCAGAAATCCGGTATAAGATACAGTGGTGTTTCCCATCAGAGTGTCGAGAATATTGTCAGGCATAAAGCAAACCTCCTTTCAGATCTTTATCGGAAGAACCGCTCGAAGCGATCTCATCCTTATAGTATTTTCCGTACTTGGAAAAAGAACTCTCCACGATTCCGTTTTCCGAAAAGCACCGGGCGAGCCACATCGGGATCGCTCCGTCTTTGCTGACCTTCACTTCCATGACCGTCAGGCTCTTGTCGAGGACCGGCGTCCCGTACACCGGGGAGCTCAGGAACAGGTCATCTTCTCTTGCCAGGATATTGGTATCCAGCGTGATCCGGAGTCCTGACTGTTTCTCTTCTTCACTGACCGGAGTGTAGGCTTCTCTGTCGTAACTTAGGAACACCTTCGGTGCCAGCTCCGACTTTCTGTATCGGGCGAGGAAGTAATCGATCTCTTTTCCGATCTGACGGAAGTTCGGCTGTCCTGCCACATCACCGGGATCCGGCATCTCGCCGCCGGCACAGAGCCAGTCTATCGACTGGAACATGGGAACCTCGACTCTTCTCTTATAAACGATCCCCCGGTACTTTTTCTTCAGTTCTACAAAGACATCCTCTGTGGGACCCACCTGCCTGTAGCTTCGGATCCGGATCTTCTCTTTATACTCAGGACCTTCGAGCGAGGTGCGGATCAGATCGTACCCGCCGGTGTCCAGATAGATATTGCGGATGGTGGTCTTTCCGTACTGATCGATCATCATATGGCCTTCCATTGTCCGGAGCACCGCTTCTCTTTCCGCCGGTTCCAGGATGTATTTCTTTTCATATCGTTCAAAAACCATCTGCGTCGACATGTACGTGACCTCCTTCCGCTTTAATCTTGATTTAAGGTTAGCATGCTAAACTTAAGCCAACCTTAAAGCAGGAAAGACTTCCAAAATCCCGCAGCCACAGTACTTTTCACGTACGGAAGCGAAAAGGTTTATAATATTAAAAAGTGATTCATATTAGAAAAGGAGTCCGATCATGCGTATACTTCTGGCCGAAGATGAGAAATCCATGTCGCGCGCGCTGTGTGCGATCCTTACGAAAAACAACTATTCCGTGGAAGCCGTCTACAACGGTCAGGATGCGCTCGACTATCTTCTCGGCGGCGAATATGACTGTGCCATACTGGACGTCATGATGCCGAAGATGGACGGGTTCACGGTGCTTCAGAAGATCCGCGGGAAAGGGATCACGATCCCGGTCATGATGCTCACTGCGAAGTCCGAAGTCGACGATAAGGTTGAAGGACTCGACCTCGGCGCGAATGATTATCTGACGAAGCCATTCGAGAGCCGCGAGCTTCTCGCAAGACTCCGCGCGATCACCAGAAACACCACGACCGCTCCGGACAATACGCTGCGGTTCGGAAACATCGATCTTAACAGAAGTACGTTTGAGCTCAGCGGCCCGCAGGGTTCGGTAAGGCTTGCCGCGAAGGAATACCAGATGATGGAATACCTGATGGCGAATCCCGGTGCCCTGATCTCAACCGACCGCTTTATGGAGAAGGTCTGGGGACTTGATTCCGACGCCGATATCAACGTCGTATGGACGAACCTCTCCTACCTCAGAAGAAAGCTTAGTTCGATCGGCGCCAACGTTAAGATCAAGGCGGCAAGAAATGCCGGCTATTCCCTGGAGATCGACTCATGATCAGAAAACTCCGTATAAGATTAATACTCACGACAATGCTCGCCGTACTTCTCGTTCTCGTCATCCTGATGGGCGGCATCAACATTTTCAACTACCGCCAGGTCGTCGATGAGAGTAATGACATTCTCGAATTCCTCATGAAGAACGGCGGTGCTTTCCCGGACAACATGTTCCCGAGAAGAGACGGCTTTGACCCCAAGCGCGGGGATTTTGATCCGAACAGCACCACCTGGGAGGTCGAAGAATCATGGGAATTCACGCCTCCGCCGGACTTTGCGGAGCAGAGATCTTTCATGCGCATCTCCGAGCGCAGAACGAGTTCCGCGGAACTTGCCGCCGAGACCCGGTATTTCAGTGTACTGGTATCAGAAGATGGTCAGATCCTTCGTACAGACACGAACTTCATCTCCGCGGTCACCGAGAAGACCGCGAATGATTATGCGCGAAAAGCACTGCGGCGCAGCGGCAGTTCCGGCTTTATCGGCGACTACCACTATCTCGTCGGCGACCGAGATGTTTCCGGCAGCCGGCTGGTACTTTTCCACGACTGCGGCGCGAGCCTGGCGAACTTTAGAAACTTCAGGAACATCAGTATCTTCGTCTCCGTTTTATGCCTGATGCTCGTAGGTGTTCTGGTCTTCTTCGCTTCCGGTCACATCGTGCGTCCGGTCGCGGAGAGCTACGAGAAACAAAAGCGTTTCATCACCGATGCGGGACACGAGATCAAGACGCCTCTTGCAATCATCACTGCGGATGCTGAGGTCCTGGAGATGGAGCTCGAGAGCGCCGGCGACAGCGGAGAAAACGCTACTGAGGATGGCGAAAAACAGGCCCTCGGGAACGAATGGCTCTCTGACATCAAAGCCCAGACCAAGCGTCTTTCCGAGCTCACACAGGATCTTATCTCGCTGTCGAAAATGGAAGAATCCTCGACTGTCCTTGAGATGAAAGATCTCGATCTTTCACAGATTGCAAGATCCCAGGCAGGTTCTTTTGCCGCGGTAGCGACCGCATCGAACAAGACGATCTCTACGAAGATCGAAGACGGCGTCCACATCCAGGGCGATAAAAAATCCATCGACTCGCTCCTGTCGATCATTCTTGACAATGCAGTGAAGTACTGCCCCGAAAACGGACACATCGATGTCTCCGTCACCCGCCATAAGAAGGGCGCGAAGATCGAAGTGACGAACGATACGGAGGAGACACTTTCTCCGGAAACATGTAAGCACATGTTCGAAAGATTCTACAGAACGGATGCGTCCAGAAACTCGAGTACCGGCGGACATGGTATCGGTCTTTCCATGGCAAAAGCTATCGTCGAGAAGCACAAAGGCCGCATCTCTGCGGCCTCCGGCGAGGAAGAAAAACTGACTGTGACGATTCAGCTTTAATTTCTTTAAAACTACCGCTCTTTTACTACGGTCATTGCGCGGTTCTGGATGTTCTTAAGGACCTCATCTTCCGTCCGGTCACCGGCAAAATAAGCTGCCGCTTCTTCGCATATGATATTGAAGATCACCGGATCACCACCGGTGCAGATCGTTGCACCTTCTACCAGTTCGCGGAACTCATCTATATCTCCTTCCGAGACCCGGTAGGACATCAGACGGGCGAATACGGGATCTTCTTTGAGGTACTCGTCATAATGAGTGTTGACCTCCGTCATTATGTTTTTAAACTCTGTTTCATACTCAGCGATCCGGACAGGAGCATCGTAAGAATATAGTCCCGATGGAGTCTCATATTCGAGAAATGACCGGATGAAGTCCCATGCCGGACCTTTACTGTCACTCGAGGCAGTAATACCCATGGTAAGCTTCGGATGCACCGCCATCCCCGTTTTCTTGGTTGCCGGGTATCCGAGGAAAGACAGGTTTGACGCACCACGTGTCCTCTGACCTCCGATCTCGCTAGCATGGGCAATTTCTCCGACACGGATCGCGAGCATGCCTTCCCTGAACTTTTCTTCAGTCATATCCATCTCACCTTCCAATTTTGAGTTTTCGGAAATCTTGACCGACTTAAACATATATCCCTCATCGTCCGGGATCTGCGCCACACCGTATTTCTTCACCATCTGAAGGATCCTTTTCATCTCTTCATTATCCAGATCGACTTTTTTATTCTTGTAGTCCACGAACTGGGGAAGAGACGTGCCGAGCATTAGTTTCAAAAGATCGTTATAGAGAACGCCCTCCAGGAAACTCACATTCTCCGGCATCTTCTCGGATGCATCGAAGAACTCATCGTATGTCCATCCGTATGTGTTCGGGATGAGTTCCGAGTTCACGATCAGTCCCTCCAGATTAAAACGGACCGGAATATGATAGAGCGCCCCATCCGTTTCACATACGCGGAATACATTATCGAAATAGAGTTTTCTGTCGATCCCGCGGCTTCCGTCGATATACTGATTCATATCCTCCATGATCGCGTCACTTCGGAAAGAAATCGAATCGAAGAGATTCACCAGAATATCCGGCCCCGCTCCGGTAAGTGTATCCAGATAGATACTCTTCTCGATCTCGGAATAATCAGCATCCGTACTCATTCCTTCTGTATAGTCCACGATGACGACTCTTGCAGCATTCTCAGGTTTAGACGAATAAACGCTTGCAAAAGACACAAGTTCTTTCATCTTAGAAATATTCTCACCACCGATGACAAGCATCTTTTTTCCGGCATGCGGATTTACCTTCTCTCTGGTCAGGCGGATCAGGTACGGATAATCGTATGTATATTCTTTGTGGCCCACGGCCAGGATCTCACCTTCACTCTTCGGCGTGCACCGGATGTCTCTCATCTGTGCGCGGTCAAGGTCCGAATCGTTCCAGGAAAAGACCTGCTCCGTCTGCCCCGTCTTCATGTCATACTTAAAACATCCGCTGTAGGAGTTAACAAACACTCCCTCCTCATTGACGATCACATTATCAAAAGAAGCCAGCGAACCTGCCTCCGTTCCGGTGCCCAATTTTCCCGTCTTCAGATCTATCTCCTTGAGCTGGTACTCATTTCCCGCATTCGGATCATGCAGAAGCGAAAGCACATAGTTTTTGCCATCCTGACGGAGGATATTGCCCTGGATCTCACGGCCGAGATCCGTGACCAGATGCAGGCGTTTTCCATCCTGACCGAAGATGTACATTTTCCCGGAAGCAGAATAACAGTACGAACCGTCTTCCAGGATCGCAAAGGATGACTTCCAGTCGACCCATCCATCCCTGTCCGTATCGTCGGAGTTGATCGGCAGCTTTCGGATCGAATTTCCTGAACCGTCAAAAACTTCGATCCAGAACATCGTCGGTTCCTGGTCCGCTGTCATATCCGCAGAGTATACCGTCGGAATGTAATGATAATAGAGCATATGGATATTACCCTCTTTATCCGTCGCGACACCATAGATCAGATCCTCACCCATATCGATCGATTTGATCTGGTTTCCCTCTTTATCAAAGATCCCCGTTGCGTTTTTTAAGTAGTCCGAATAACTGAATCCGGGTATATCTTCCATCGGCTGTCCGGTCTTCTCCAGTTCCTTGATCTCCTCCGGAAGTTCATAGCCGATCGAATAAGCAACGATTGCGACATCTCCGGTATACGTACAGTCAGTGGTGGTAAGGAACTCTACTTTTTTACCCGTATCCACCGGAATATTGACCTTCTTCACATCCGCAGTAAAATACGGATCCGATTCCTGGATCACCCTTCCCGATGAATAAAGACCTTCTTTTTCTTTCTTCCTGGACTTCTTACATCCCGCCACAGGCAGGATCATCGAGACTGCCATCAAGGACGCCAGTATCCTGCGTCTGTTACTCAAGTGAACGTTTGCCATACCGTTTCACTCCCCCTTTATTCTCTCGCGCTTGTTTACGTTATGTTTCCGATACGATGAGTTTCGTCCGGTTCTCGATATTTTTCAGTACATCTTCTTCTGTCCGGTCTCCGGCAAAATAACCCGCCGCCTCTTCAGCGATGACATTAAAGACCGCTTCATCGATCGCGGAAGAACGGGAAACGTTCTCAACGATCGCCCGGAATTCATCGACATCCGCCTGAGTGATCCTCTTGTTATATAGAGGTTCGATCGTTACACCACCTTCACCATATGTCTTGATCAGTTCCTCTCTCTTCTCATCGAACTCTTTATAGGATTCCTCTCTTTTCCGGAATGCTTCCGCGGCCTCCTTGTCAAAAACCTCCCGGTTCGTGGAAATACCCATGTCCGCGGACGAGTTACCCAGTGCGTATTCCATGTAGGAACGGATCAGATCCCAGGCCAGATCCTTGTAATCACTCGTCTGTACGATACCGATCGATGTCAGGCACTCTACCGCCATTCCCGAGCTGTCAGAAGAAGGAAATCCGAGGAATGCCGTAGGAATACTCATGGATTCTTTCTTTGAGAAGAAATCATTTATATTCATGATTCCGGAAGTTCTTACAGCGAGCAAGCTCTTAGAGAATTTCAGCTCTGTAAGGTCTTTGCCGCCGTAGTAGGTGCCGTCACTCTCATAGTCATAACTTTGTCCCTCATCTTTAGGAATCTCTTTGACACCGTATTTCGATGTCATCTCCAGATACTTCTTCATGGTGTCATTCTGAAAATCGACTTTGCGGTCCTCATAATCCACGAATTCATTCATCGTTGTAGTTAGGAGCACCTTTAGAAAATCTCTGTACTTCATGCTTTCCATAAAACTTACTTTCTCAGGCATGGAAGATGCGGCTGCATCAAACTCATCGAAAGTCCATCCGCTCTTTTGGGAGATCAGATCCGTATTCACCTGAAGTCCGGAAAGATCGAACCGGATCGGAACATGGTAGAGTCCGCCGTTCTTCTCCATCGCCCGGAAGATATTGTCGTAATACTTGCTCCTGTCGATGCCGTCTTTTCCATCCAGATACTTATTCATGTCGACCATGACATTGTCTGTCTGGAAAGAAGAGAAACTGCCGAAATTCACGAGAATATCCGGAGCATCTCCGGAAAGGATCTCAAGATAGACCTTCCGGGTGATATCTGCTTCGTTCTCGCTGGTTACCGTCTCGTCATAGTAGTCTGCAAAGACCGCACGGCACCTGTTCGAAGGATCGCTGTTATATGAACTTATAAATTCCACAAGCGACGTCTGAAATGCAAAAAACGATCCACCGATAACGAGGATCTTCTTTCCAGCATGCGGGTTCTTCTCCGCCCGCGTCAGGTGAAGGAGATAGGTCTTCGATTCGCCGGTATTGTTGTTGTATGAACTGCAGCATGCATAGAATTCGTCATCATTTTTCGGAACGATCGTCGTATTGACGAGATACTGTCTTCCGACGTCCGTATCATTCCAGTCAAAGACCAGCGTCAGTTCACCCGTATGGATGTCGATCATATAACAGCCGGAAGCAGCCGAAACATAAAGGCCTCCCTTGGTCTCCTGTACCTTTCCGAGTGACTGCGGGACTTTAATCTGCTGTCCTTTTCCGAGAGAGCCTGTCGTCAGATTTACTTCCTTGATCTGCACATCGTCTCCGTTCTCCATATCGTACACAGATGAAGTCACATATGTTTTTCCATCCACAGTAAAGACCGTCGCGCCGAGTTTTCTTCCGGGATCTGCGATCTCCAGTGCTTTTATACCGGCTTTATCATAGATCAGAAGCGCGTTGTCATCGTAGATAACGTATCTTCCATCCGGAAGGAGGCTCAGTTTCACGGCAGCGGGTCTGTCCATTGCGGACTGTGAAATCTCTTTCCCGAGATCCAGACTCTTTACCGTCTCTCCCTTTTCATTCAGGAAGTTGATCACGTAACTGCCATCACCTTTCAGAAGCAGCATTAAGATATTCCCGTCATCATCGGAGATTACGTTGAGAACCGTTTCGCCCGCACCTGCGGTGAGTCTTCTGATTACGTTACCCTTGTCATCAAAGAGAGCCGATGCCTCCGTGAAATCCGTCTCATAAAAGATCTCATATGTTGCAAGAGCGACCTTCCCGCGGTAGTCGCAGGACTTAACATATGTATCCACGACCTTTGCGTTACTTCGTACAGGGATCTTCAGTTCATTGATCTCCGCGTTAAAGAACGGGTCCGTCTCCTGGATCTCTTTTCCTGATGCATACTTTCTGTCGCTGATCTTCTTCGATGATTTCCTGTTGCAAGATGCCAGAGGAAGGACCATGACTAACGCGAGGATCCCGGCGGCACACTTCAGGCTTCGTGCCTTCCGCATTTTTGAATCCTTCATTTTCATGACCTCCATCATCTTCTATCTTTCCCGGACCGCTGTCGACGCCCGGTTATTGATGATCTGTGCAACATCTTCCTTCGATCTGTCGCCGGCAAAATAAGCTTCTGCCTCTTCAAGCATGATGTCCATGATCGCCATATCCATTTCATTTACCCTGTCGACAGTAAGGATCAGCTGCTCCAGTTCATCGATATATTCTTCCTTCGGTTGCGGCAATTGCATGAATTCCAGAACCATCTCATCATCCTTGTATCTTTCCCAACTTTCACGGAGGCTGTCCAGGTCTCTTTCCGCATCTTTCCTGTACGCGGTCTTCGTCATAGGCATCCCGAAAATGTCAGTGATGGTCAGCTGTGCTTCATCTTCATAGAGTGCACGGATCACTTCCCAGGCTCCACTTCTGTTTTTCGAGCAGGCAGTAATGCCCATAGAGAAGTCGGCAACTGCATAGTTTCCCGCCCCTTCCTTGCCGGGATATCCCCGGAATGAACCTTTGTCTCCCAGCATTTCCTTATTCGTGCCATAGGAGGTGACACTGTAGACAGGCTCGAATATAGTCGCGATCACGCCATCTTTGAACTTTCTTTCGCCTTCCATTTCGGGATCTGCAGATCCTTCGTAGCTTACTATGACAGATCCATCTTCCGCGTAGGTTACCTGCTTACCGGAAGTCTCTTCGAGTTTATCCACTCCAAATCTGTTCGCGATCTCCAGCATGGTATAGAAGTCTTCTGTATCGAATTTGACCTGCTTCTTCTCATAATTCACGAACTGTCCGGCAGATGTCTGATACAGGATAGTTAATATCTGTGACTTCAGCATACTCTCATAGAATGAAACGTTCTCCGGCAAAGAAGATCCGGTATTCAGGTACCCCGAATACGTCCAGTTGGCATCCTTCGGGATATATTCATCATTGACCAGAAGGGAGTTCAAAGAGAAAGCGAGTGGCACGAAGTACTGTTTCCCGTTTTTCTCATAAGCAGAAAGCACGTTGTCGAAGATCAATGACCTGTTAAGACCGTTGGTGCCGTCAATGTACGGTTTGAGATCCACCATGACATTCTCATTAAACAAAGAAGTACAGCTCTCAAAAGTCATGATGATATCCGGCGCGGTTCCACTTAAGATATCCTGTCTGACATAATCTTCATAATTCGTATCATCCGGATCCTTCCCGGCAATGAGTATTTCTTCCTTGTATGTTCTCAGCTTGATCCGGCAGTCGCGGGTCGGATCCGAATTATAGTTACTTACGTACTCCAGGAATGAATCCTCCATTACCCGGCCTCCGACCGTAATGATCTTCTTTCCGGCGTGAGGATTCTTATCCGCTCTCGTCAGCTTAACCAGTACTGCCTTTATATGGGGGATCTGCATATAATCACTGTAAACTGCATATACCTCATCTTCACTCTTGACCAGGAAGAATGCTGCGTGCATCGGCCCCATGTCGACATCGGTATCGTTCCAGTCAAAAAGCACTTCCATGCTGTCGTTTTCGATATTGTACTTAAAGACCTTCGAATAGGAGGAAACGTAGATCCCATCGTCCGCGGCCATCATCGATCCAAGAGACACCAGTTTTCCCGCATCCCGGCCGGGACCCAGTTTTCCTGTCTTGATATCCAGTTCTTTCAGCTGAGGCTCCGGATCTTCATTCATGGTATTCTTCCGGGTAAGTACATAGTTTTTCCCGTTGACATGGAACACTCTCGGGGTGATCGTTCTACCGATATCAGAGACCGTACACCGTTTCTCTCCCTGGGGGGAATAGATACCCATGGTCCCACCAAGAGATATCATGAAATCACCATTCTCTAAGACCTGCATATCTCCCATAAAGGACGGGTTTTCATCGAATTCAGGCATAGGAAACATTTTTACGGGCTCCCCGTTCTCTATCCGGTCAAGCTCATAATGATATTTCGCATTCGAATCCAGAAACGCTGTCAGCAGGTACACCGTTCCGTCTTTATCCGCGGTCGCTGTTACATGCGATTCATTTGCTCTGGTAGCCAGACCGTAGATCTTGTTGCCCTGCAGATCGTAGACCACTTTCCGGGCGTCCTGATACTCCAGAAGAGTGAACCCGGCATCTTTCGGTGCTTTATAGGAAATGTGATAGTCGTAGAGGATCTTGTCCCCGATAAAACGGATACTATCCACATACGCAAAATCCAATTCCTTCTCAGGATCGGTCTCCATTTCAAGATCGTATTTCTCCGCGTTAAAGTACGGGTCATCTTCCTTGACCAGCGTCGGGCTGTCTTCGTATTTAGCAGATCCGGATTTCTTTTTGCATCCCGCCATAGACAGGAGCATCGACACAACCATCAAAGACGCAAGTATCCTGCGCCGCTTCCCAAAGTGAACGTCTGCCATACCGCTTCACTCTCCCTTCATGGATCACATGTTTCCAAAAAGCCTATAAAAAGCGGGTAACTCGATCTTCCCCAAAAACGATATCAACCCACTATCAGAATACTGTGGATCATCAATGAGGAAAATAACTATTCTGTCACTTCGGGCAGTTTTTTGCACTTATATCACGCAAAAAAGCGGACGGTCCGATTGGAACCGCCCGCCTGAATACTTAGTTG
>JAILHZ010000164.1 GCA_024695545.1 Clostridiales bacterium | reverse complement strand
ATCGCGGCTTTCGAAGACCAGTTCGAATTTGGAAGTCAGGACTTCCTCAACATGCGCGCAGTCTTCTTCTGCGACGAAACCGTCGAGGATGAAGGTCTTGCCGGAGAACAGAAGTCTTCCGAGCATGTCGTACTTATCCTGACGCATGATCATATAATCAGAAAGGAAGTACAGGTCGTCGAGCTTGTCGGAGTAGCTCTTGAGCTTCTCACGGGACTCCTCGATATTTGCGGATGCTTCCTCGATGCGCTTCTTTAATCTTCCGATGCGTACCTCCGGCGGATGCTTTGTCGGATCCGAAGGTGCGGAAAAGGACATACGGCGGAGTGTCGCCATGACATCCTCATAATCTTTCTTATGTACTATAAAAGTAGCACAGGTCTGATCACCTGAGGTATAAACGATCTCGGTATAGATATCCGGGATCTTCAGTTCTTCATCATCTGCGGAGATTCCCTTAAGCACCGCTTCGGATTCCTTCATCGCACGGTACTGGTTGCAGAACTCCTCATAGAAAGACTTCTCGTCATAACTCTCGGAGAACTGTCCGGTGATGCAGGCGGTCTTCTGGGATCCTGTATACTGCATCGGAATATCGAGTTTTTCCCAGGGGAGGATCGCGTCGAGCTGGTGACGTGTATGTGTGCGGATGGTCGTCTCGGAAGCGATCTTACGGTCAAGCGCTTCAATATCGTAGACGATCTTCATGGTCTCGTCATTTCTGGAAGCACGCTCGTTGAATTCCTCGACGCTCAATTCCTCACGTCCGGCAAATCCGGAAAGGAACGGTTTCTTTACTGTAGAGAATTCTTCCACAAGAGCGATGGCGTGACTGATCGAGTTCGATGTCTTCTCGAGCTGGTTGAGACTCGTGCGGGTAGGGAACAGGCTGAGCTGATCGGTCTCGTCATCGGCATCACGCTCAGTGACATCGACGGTGCCCAGACGCTGCAGGAGGTCAACGATCTTCTTCGCGTCCTTCTGCATGGCGATGATCTCGATATGCTTCATGGGAAGTATAGCCATAGATCTTATTTCCTTCCCATCAGTATGTTCATTGCAGCGGAGATTGCGGCTTCACGGTTCGGTTCGGCATTGTCACGGAGCTTCTCCGCGGCTTTCTCGGATGCGGCGTCATTCGCCGTGTTGCTCGAAGAACCGTCTTCTTTGTGCTTTTCGTAGAGGGAGGCTACCTTTTTTCTGGCTTCCGAAAGAGCTTCCTGATAGTCTTTCTGCGCCTGTTTCTGCGCATTTGCCAAGATCTCATCCGATTTTACTCTTGCTTCCTGCTCGATCTCAGAAGCTTTCTTTTCTGCTTCGAGGATACGATTCACTTGTTCTGAAGCCATAGCTGTGTCCTTCCTGAAAACCCAAATTTCCACATATAAATCATTGTTCCTATTTTCACATAGGAATACGTAGAAATCAAGTATAAATTTGTGCAAGATGTTCAAAATCCTCACAACAGTTTTCATTGTACTGCCGGCCGGGGAAAACCGATATAGTCAAAACGACACAAATGACTGAAAGCAAGCATATTTTGAGGACTGGATGTGCTAGAATTACCGCAGATTTAACTTTTCTTTATAAATGCTTTGCGATTCATTTGAGATTGTTTTCTAGAATGAATCTGTAAAATGAATGACCCGGTCCGATATACCATGAGAGAAAGACGGCAGACACGGACCATAGGAAACAAGCAAAGAGTGGTTTTTGGGAGGATACGAAAATGTTGAAGATCTACCACATGACAAAGACATATCCGGGAGGCAAGGTCGGAGCGGATGACGTTACCCTGGAAGTAAAGAAAGGTGAGATCTACGGATTCATCGGCCATAACGGTGCCGGTAAGACAACGACCATCAAAGCGATCGTCGGCCTTCACGATTTCGAGCAGGGCTCGATCGCAATCGATAACATTTCCATCAAGGAAGACCCGATTGCCGCGAAGAACATCATCGCTTATATCCCGGATAATCCGGAACTCTACGAAAACCTCTCCGGACTTCAGTTCCTGAATTTCGTCGCGGATATCTTCCGTGTCCCGAAGTCCGTCCGTAAAGAGCGCATCGAGAAATATGCAGCCGAACTTGAACTCACCGGCGCGCTGAACAACCAGATCGCGTCATACTCTCACGGCATGAAACAGAAGCTGGCGATCATTGCGGCATTCCTGCATGAGCCGAAGCTTCTTGTCATGGACGAACCTTTCGTTGGCTTGGACCCGAAGGCGGCCTTCACCGTTAAGAAACTGATGCGTGAATTCTGCGATAAGGGAAGCGCGATCTTCTTCTCGACTCACGTTCTCGAAGTCGCGGAGAAGCTTTGCGATAAGATCGCGATCATTAAGGACGGAAGACTGATTGCTTCCGGCACGATGGAAGAGGTAAAGGGAGATGCTTCTCTGGAAGAAGTCTTCCTGGAGATCACCGAGGAGGCCAAGTAAGATGCGTACACTGTTTATTCTGCTGCGCACGGAGTTCCTCTGCCTCGTCAACAGCCTTAATAAGAAAGGTAAGAGACAGACCCCGTTTATCCTGGCGGCGATCGGTCTGATCCTCGTCGGCCTGTTCATGATCGGTACTTTTGCGATCATGGGTGCTTCAACTACTTATATTCTTTTAGATAAGAACCTGGATGAGATGGCGATCTTCCTGTCGCTGTCACTTTCCATGGTCATTGCGCTGATGTTCGGTGTCATGAACTCGACCAGAGATGCAAGATCGAACGATACGGATATGCTCCTTGCCATGCCGATCCCGAAATCCTCGATCGTTATTTCGAAACTCCTCGGCATGTATCTTCTGGACGTTCTCTGCGCGATGGTCATGCTGGTACCGACCTGCCTGATCCTCTGCACGGCGGGAGGTCATTCTTTCGGCCTGTTCGCAAGAGGCATGCTCATCGGCTTCCTCGTTCCTGCACTGCCGCTGTTCATCTCGCTTCTGGTCAGTGCCATGATCTCGTTCCTCCGAAAAGCAACGAAGTTCGGTCAGATCGCGGCAACGGCACTCTCGATGGGTGTGCTATTCCTGTACATGATCATGGTTCCGCGTATCACCAGTATCGCCAATCAGCTCAATATGACTCCGGAAGAATCCGTCTCGAAGATGAAGGTGTTTCCTCCGTTCTACTGGATCACGGAAGCGGTCTACAGCGGCGATCTTGTCTGCATGCTCCTGACTCTGGCGATCACACTGATACCGCTGGCTCTGGCAGTCTATATCCACGCCCGCGGCTTAAATGGCGTGGACTTCCATGTAGACAACTCGAAGAAGGCTCGTGTCTATAAAGTATCTTCTCCGAGAAAAGCAGTCCTTTCCATGGAGCTTAGAAGATATTTTTCTTCGATGAACTACATCATGAATACCCTTCTGGGAACGATCATGCTCGTCGGCCTGACGATCCTTATCGCCGTCAAGGGCGTCGGAAGCGTCTCCGAGATCAAGTCGGTCGAAGTAGAAGGTCATACGATCGATATCGCTTCCAGGCTCATCGGGATCGCCTGGACTTCCATCTGGGCACTCCTGATCAATCTTTTTGGTGTGTTCACATACACGACCCCGCCGTCTGTCTCGATTGAAGGCAAGAGGATCTGGCTCAACAAGACACTGCCGATTCCGACGAAGGATATCCTTCTGGCCAAGCTCCTGGTCAGTGTCATTATCTTCCAGCCGGTCTCCATTATCTGCAGCATCGTGCTCTCCATCGTATCGGGAAGCGGTATCATCCCCTGCCTGATCCTGATCGTGATCACTTCGCTGTTCCACCTGATGACCTCGATGGTCGGCCTGATCTTCGGCCTGATCTATGTCCGTCTGGACTGGACGAATGAGGCACAGGTCATCAAGAGCGGATTTGCGATCTTCCTGACCATGGTCGTCAACTCGGTCCTCGGCCTGATCCTCGCCGCCCCGCTGGGAATCTCCGCAATTGTCGGTAACAGCGCGGTCTGCTATGGCCTGCTCGGAGGCGAGATCATCGTCCTTATGCTCCTCTGCTGGGGATCTTATGCTATAATTACTCACTACGGGGTGAGAAAATACGAATCGCTGAACGGCTGATTCCAATAATCCAAAAGCACTGCGGCGCAGCATGTGCCGCTATAGTTTCTCCCCCATATATGAGGAGAATAAGATGGACCTTTTTCATCGGGCACAGGTACCGGAAAACCGGGAGCTGACTTGGATCAAACCATTCGATAACCGGATGGATGAGATCCTGCGGCTCAAAGAGAAATCCGAGACCTGTCCCAAGGAGATGAAAAAGGTCTTTTTGACGGCATGGGGAGAACTGGCCGCCCAGGTGAAACTCCATCAGAAGGTCGCATCCCAGATCGTAAAGAGCGAGCTTCCTTTAAATATCTTCTATAACATCACGTTAAAAACAGACATGGCATCGAGGACGATCGATTTTCTGATCATCTCCGATGAACTTATCGTAGTAGTGCTTTTCAAGACGAAAGAGCATATCGAGTGGGACCGCTACGATACAAGATTCGCAAAGCTTCCGACTGCGGTTGAGACGCTGGCGGCGGAAGAGACGG
Organism: Clostridiales bacterium; assembly: GCA_024695545.1. Next base: position 1,594 of record JAILHZ010000164.1, on the reverse strand, counting down.
CGTGTGTCCTTGCCGACTGGCTGCAGGTCAACCGTGTGCTCTCTGCCAAAGAAATGCCCCGTGTCGTTCCGGTCCTTATTGACGAAGAAGCGGACGAATACAGCGCAAGCGCGCATCCTGTCGAGAGAAGTGAACTGTTCACGGGAATCAGCAAAGCCCTCAGTATCCACCCGGATGTTTTCGGAAAGTGGCTCCTGGAAAACTGCGAAGAGTCTGAATTTCCAGTGTTTGTCGGATCCCGTCTGAATAAAGTCATCGGAGTGATCGATCAGGCTCTGATCTGATGTTTACAAATCGGACATAGAAAAGACGTAATAAAGTCCGTTTGTTTTCTAGATTTGCATAAATTATTCATTTGTTCCCTGCATAATGTAAGCATAAGGTTGAAGAAACAGGAAGACCCGAATCTTACCAAAGGGGGAAAAAGAGGATGACACAGTATCTCGTTACCGGAGCTACCGGTCAAATTGGAAATACCATCGTAAGAATGCTTCTCGATAACGACAAACCCGTACGCGTTCTTGTACATCCAGAAGAGGATACGACTCCTCTGGCCGGACTTCCCGTAGAAGTAAAGTACGGAGATATCCTGGTAAAGGACTCCATGAAAGATTTCTTCGACCTGGAAGATCCACGCGATGCGGTTCTGATCCACGCACAGGAAAGAAACGTGATCACGGAGAAGCAGGACCTGATGGTCCGTAAAGTAAACGTACACGGCACGATGAATATCACCGATGTATGTGTAAAGAAGAAGATCGGAAAACTGATCTATATCGGCTCAGCCAGAGCGATCCCGCTGTCAGATAAGTCCGAGCCGGTATCCAATGTACAGCACTTTGACAGAAATAAAGTTGTTGGCGATTACGCCAAGTCAAAGGCCGAAGCAACACAGTACATCCTGGACAAGGTCACACTGAATAAACTCAATGCAGTGATCCTGCTCCCGTCTCTGGTGCTCGGACCTTACGAATACGGCAACTCGGATATCATCTCACTGATCCGCGATTACCTCACCGGTGATCTGAAGGTCAGTATCCCGGGCGGCGTAGATTTTACCGATGTACGCGACGTCGCCGCAGGTGTTCTGGAAGCAGCAGAACATAACAGTGAGAGAGGTACATGCTACATCCTCTCCAATGCGTACATGAGTACCCAGGATTTCCTGCATAACCTGCATGAGATCACGGGAAGAGAAGAAGTAACGAAAACAGTTCCGAATTGGCTCTTGAGTGGTAAGGGCATTGCACAGCTCTACTACAAGATCACGAAGAAGACCAATCCGAAAGATAAATATGGACCGTTCATTTCGCCTGAACCGCTCTATGCGAGTGAAAGTGCGAAGGCGGATCTCCACTACGCACCGAGAGATCTCAGAGCATCGCTCGAAGATACTGTCGACTGGGTAGAAAAGAACCCTCGTACAGAAGTTGCATCTGACGGGAAAAAGAAAGCCAGCAATGGCTGATAACATTGAAGGACCTTCCTAAATATATACCTCTACTTCCTTGTTTCCAGAGGCTGTCCCGATACCCATGGGGCAGCCTCGACCCTTTTAGGGAAGTACAAGATTACATTTCTATATCCCGCAAAA
>JAILHZ010000133.1 GCA_024695545.1 Clostridiales bacterium | reverse complement strand
GTGTTTATATAAACACGTTTATATTATATCCGATGATTGAAACTGTCAACATGACAATCGTCACATTCCAAATCAATATCAGGTGGGAGCATCGGTCCGTATCAAGCTCCTTCCCTCCACGAAAAAAGCACCCGCCGTTATTGACGAGTGCTTTTCGAAATTAATGTGCAATTGAATGAACAGGGCAAGTGCTTTTCGCTCGGAATCTATTCTTTAAGACTCAGATCCAGTAGATATCCTTCGAACCGAGTTCGATCAGCACCGAGTATGCCGGGATGCACTTCGCGTCGATCTGCTGCTCAACGCTGACCGGGACAAGCTCCTTGTGGTCGGCGATGCCGGCCTGAATTGATGGCTCACCATTACTGTTTTTCCAGAGCATGAGGCTTGTGTATCTGTCCGCAGAGCCGGCGCTGCAGAGTCCGACAGTCTCGAGCACGCGGATCTTGCCGGAACCGACGGCGATGATACGGAAACTGCGGGTCTCGTAAAGATTTTTCAACTGCTCCGCCTGCTCAGCTGTGAGGTAATACTCATCAGCCGGATCGTACAGGATGATGATATGTCCGATGTGACCGGCCGGTGCATCGGAACTCTCAATGGAGTAGTCCTCGAAGTTGAAGATCTTTCTGGCGCGGAAGTTCTCGGGAAGTCCCAGATCCCCGCCGAAATACATGATGTCATAGTTTCTGTCGTTTACCTTCTGTGCGTAATTGCCCACATAGCTCTGATCCTTATCCTCGCGGGACTTCGAGCTCTTGAAGAAATTCCCGATGACCAGGATGATGATCAGCGCCACGATGGCGACAATAATTGCGATAAAATACTTTCTGCGATACTCCATAAACCTGTTTCCTTTCCTAATTATCCTGTCCGATCAGGAGTCCTTCCTGCTCTTCTTGCTCTTTGTATCCGAATCGCTGGTGCGATAGATCTCCGGCAAATCGAGCGTAATTGAGTTATTGCCACGCAGGCAGGATATATAATTCAGTTCTGTGGCAAGATCGTCTTCAATCTTGATCTTCTTCGGATCTTTAATGCCGAACTTTTTGTAGATAGCCTCTATTGCTTCGTCCGTCTCGAACTCGTAATCCGGCCATTCATCATAGTAAACGTCTGTGCAGCCGTACATCGTATACACATCCAGATGATAAACGATCATAATGCGGTTATCCTGAAGAAGGAGCGAATAGTCCATCGACTGCTGCAAAAACGTAGTGTATTCCGGAACTTTTTCAGTCCTATAGATGTCCCCGACCTGTACCCACTTATCGTCCGCGTGAAACGAGAAGTGACCGGTATGGTTCTTTTTATCAAGCTCGTAGACATCCTTCGGAAGATCATCCAGATCGTAGATCTCACGGTCTGCCAGCTCAGCATCTTCATCGTAAAGATATCCATAGTTGCTCTTGAGTAATTTAGGCGTCTTCTCATATTTTGTCAGGACAGTCTCATAATTGTCAATATGGTCTTCAATACTTTTTTCAATCATCCATTCAAAGCAGTCTTCGGCACCATCTTCATCCTCAAAAGTGAACACCATCACACTTGATAAAAACTGGGTAAGCTCCTGCTTCTTTGCCTGACCCCTACTCGTCTCGATAGTTTTGCCCTTGCTGAGGTCTTCATCATACTTTAAGTAGCACAGCTCGCTGTCTGCGCCAAAGTTCTTCCAGCCGCCACCTGTTTTATTCAGTACCTTGTACGTATTAAAAAACAGGCCCATCGACGAAATCCTCTGTCCGATCATCATAACGGGACCCGAATCCTTAAGCGCAACCTTATACTTCGTTGGAGAATTATACTCATCAGAAGTAAAGTAAAAGCCCTCATTCCAGTCGTCCAGACTGAGAGTCTCCTCATCAGTCTCTTCCGCCTCCAGCTTATCCTCCAGAAAGCTGCTGAGTTCATCCTCTTCGGGGATCCGGAACTTGCCGGACTTACTGCACGCGGAAAGCGGCAGGATCATGGATGTGATCAGACTTAGTGACAGAACACGGATCAGTTTTTTCATAACGCCCCTCCAAAAGCACTGCAGTGCTTTTCCCGATTTCATATCCTCAAGAGATCACCCTAAATCCCGTCAAGGAAAATATACTCTTTCTATTATAGTGCAATTCGGACAAAAAAGAAAAAACCCCGGAATCTTGCGATTCCGAGGTTTCTCGTCCGGCGGGTGACAGGTCCGCCTCAATGGTGGGTAGTATTGGACTCGAACCAACGACCCCTTGCATGTCAAGCAAGTACTCTAACCAGCTGAGCTAACCACCCATCTATTGCGACTTTCAAATTTTACTAAAAGCCGCGCAAGAAATCAAGAGGCAATTACTCCACACCGAGGTATGAGAAATCCTTGTCCTCGATGACTGCCTTGACGGCAGATTCGTCCCAGGCCGCTTCGTCAGAAACTTCGATCACACAGTTCTTCGCGTTGTGATCCGGAGCCGCGTAAGAAATAAACGGCAGCGCCTCAAGTGCTTTTTTCACGGTAGCTTCGCAATGGCCGCACATCATACCGTCGATCTTAAGTGTCTTTTTCATAGTAGTACTCCTTTTCTCCGTTTCCGGAATTGTTATTTCTTCGGGGGTTTTCCCGTGAAGAGGCTTATCGTGAGAGCTGTCGTGCATCTTGAAAAGGTTCAGCCGCAGTGCGTTCATGCACACAGTGAAACTGCTGATGCTCATGGCCGCGGCACCGATCATGGGGTTCATCTTCCACGAGAGAATGCCCGCCGCGACAGGGATGCAGATCAGGTTATAGAAGAATGCCCAGAACAGGTTCTCGTGGATGTTCTTCACCGTCTTCCGGCTAAGCCGGATCGCGGCGGCGACGTCGGTGAGCGTGCTGTTCATGAGGACCACGTCCGCACTCTCGATCGCCACATCCGTACCTGCGCCGATGGCGATGCCGATGTCCGCAGTGGTCAGGGCCGGTGCGTCGTTAATACCGTCACCGACCATGATGACCTTGTTGGCGGATTCATGCTTCGCGGCCCCGGTGGAAACGGATGCATCGGGACTGGTCGTGGCCGCAGAAGCTTTGCCTGTCTGGAGTGCCTGAATGACCGCGCCTTTTCCATCAGGGAGAACGCCTGCGATGACATGATCGACTTCTGCTTTATTTCCGATCGCTCGGGCGGTGCGCTCATTATCGCCAGTCAGCATCACAACTTTCAGGCCGAGATTTTTCAGCTGACGGATGCCTTCGGATGAATCTTCTTTCATCGTATCCGCGACAGAGATCATGCCGAGAAGCTTGCCGTCTTCTTCGAAGAACAGTGGCGTCTCGCCGGAGTTCGCGGCCGTCTCTTCCGCATCTGTGATTTCCTTCGGGAAGGCGGCAAATGTTCGGATGTACTTACCGCTTCCGCCGTGAACATGTTTGCCGGCGATCGTTCCTTCCAGGCCATTTCCGGACTGGATGGAGAAGTTTTCGATCATAAAGAGGTCACATGTTCCGTCGCACCCGGAGCCGGTGGAGACGACTGCCTGATCTGCGCTCATCGCATCTGCTTTCTTTGATGTGGCCGCGCCATCCTTCTCCCCTTCGACTTCAGCGACGATCGCTTTTGCCAGCGGGTGCTCACTTCTTTTTTCCAATGCATATGCTCTCTGCAGAAGGTAATCTCTGCTGATGCCGTCTGCAGGAAGGATCGATGTCACGCGGGGCTCGCCCGATGTGATCGTACCGGTCTTATCAAGCGCGACAACAGTTGCTTTTCCGAGAGTTTCGAGCGCTTCACTTGTCTTAAAGAGGACACCGTTTTTCGCACCGAGTCCGTTGCCGACCATAATGGCCACAGGCGTCGCCAGACCAAGTGCGCACGGGCAGGAAATGACCAGAACGGAGATGCCTCTGGCAAGCGCAAAGCTCACTTCTTTTCCTGCGATCAGCCATGCGGCGATCACCAGGACAGCGATGCCGATGACCATCGGGACGAAGATCCCCGAGACCTTATCCGCAATACGTGCGATCGGTGCTTTTGTCGCGGAAGCATCCGACACCATCTTAATGATCTGCGAAAGTGTCGTGTCCTCGCCGACGCGGGTAGCGCGGCACTTCATGTAGCCGGAGCGGTTGATCGTCGCAGCACTTACCTTGTCGCCGGTGGCCTTATCGGCAGGAACAGACTCGCCGGTCAGCGCGGATTCATCGACCGCGGACTCACCCTCGATCACGACACCGTCGACCGGGATGGACTCGCCAGGCTTGACGATAAAGAAATCGCCGACAGCGACCTCCTCGACCGGGACGATGATCTCTTCTTCCGCGCGAAGGACACGCGCGGTCTTCGGTGCAAGATCCATCAGTGACTTGAGGGCGTTTGTCGTGCGTCCTTTACTCAGGGACTCGAGCGTCTTTCCAACGGTGATCAGTGCGGGGATCATCGCGGCGGATTCGAAATAGAGCTGGTTGTGATAGAGCTCATGAAGCTCGGAATTCGCAGCGCCATTCGTGATCATGCCGCACATTCTGAAGAACACGAAAAGGCTCCACAGGAAAGACACACCCGAGCCGAGCGCAACGAGCGTATCCATGTTCGGGGCGCCGTGAAGGAGCGACTTCGTGCCGCTCTCGAAGAACTTTCTGTTGATGATCATGACGATCAGGGCCAGCAGCATCTGGGTGAGCGTGAGGCCCAGGTGGTTATGGTCGAAGTACGACGGCAGTGGGAAGTTCCACATGTTGTGTCCCATCGACACATACATGAGGATGAGCAGGAACCCGGCAGACAGGATCAGGCGGCGGACGAGCTTCGGGGTCTCGCGGTCTTTCAGAAAATCGGCATCATCGGATGCGGGTGCTTTTCGGGAGGAATCGGAGGAAGCCGAAGAAGCGGAGCCGGAAGATTTCAGGCTCGCGCCGTAACCGGCCTTCTCGACCGCTTCGATAATCGCTTCAGGCGCGGCCGTCCCCTCGACGCCCATGGAATTTGTCAGCAGGCTCACCGCAACTGAAGACACGCCCGGCACTGCGCCGACCGCTTTCTCCACGCGCGCAGAACACGCCGCGCAACTCATTCCCGTTACCTTAAACTGCTGCATCTTCGTTCTCTCTTTCTAACCGGGCAAGCCGCTTCGTGCGGGGCCCGGAGCAATTACTTCATCAGCTTCTGCATGACTTTGACGAACTCGTCGATCGCCTCGTCCTTGCCTGCACGGATATCATCCGCCACACAGCTTCTCATGTGGCACGCCATCAGCTCCTTGTTGAAACTGTTGAGCGCCGCCGTGACTGCTGCGGCCTGCGTCAGGATGTCCGGGCAGTACGCGTCTTCTTCGATCATCTTCTCGATGCCGCGGATCTGACCCTCTGCACGGCGAAGGCGCTTGATCAGTTCCTTCTTCTCATCGTCTGTGCGGACCTTCTTCCTATCGCTGCAATGCGGGCATTTCTTCGTAGGCATATGCAAATTCCCCTTTCGGTTTTTCGTCTGTGTTACTTGTGCATGCATACCCCCAGGGGGTATATATCCTTGTTGCTATCATATACCCCCCTGGGGTATATGTCAACATCGAATGTGCGCCATTTGACTTTATCAGTGTTTTTCATACAAAAACGACCAATATATCAATATTATTGGTCATTTCCCATCAGTTAGGAGCCTTAATGACTAACGAGATCCCGGATTTCACCTGGAAAAGCACTGTTTTGGTCATTTTGTTTGACAGATTTCGAAAAGTGGGCAACGAAATGACCAATATAACTCAAATAAGTACTTTCCGAGCCTCTTCATTGGTCAAACAAGTACCAGTGATAAAGAAAATGACTAACGGAAGACCTCCGTTAGTCATTTGGGATGTTTTTTCATTAATAGTGTCAAATCTCGGGAATGAGCATTTCACTCACTGAATTTCGAGTCAACACTCACCGGTGCTTTTTTATGAAAAGATCACACGATCTTGGTTCCGCAATATGTGCAGATGCCGGCGGCGCCGAGCTTCGTGGTCGCCTGACATGCCGGACAGGTTACTGTCATACCAGGAGCCATGCCACCCTGCTGAGGCATTTGCTGGAAGCCCTGCTGCATCGGCTGACCGCCCCCCTGCTGAGGAGCCTGCTGGAGACCATGATTCATCAGCATACCTGCGCCAATACTACTCATTCTTGCTGCACCCATACCGGCTGCGCCCATTTGACCTGCACCCATACCTGTGGCGCCCATTGCCAGGTTGGCGCCGCCAATTGCGCCCTGCTGCCGGCTGGCATAGATCAGCGCGATCTGCTGCTGCACCTGCATCAACTGAGTCAGGAGAGTCGGATCAGGATTTCCCTGCGCCCTCTGAGCTTGAATCTGGGCTTTCAATTCGTCAGCCTGTTTTTGCAGCGACTGAAGGAATTCTTCTTCTCCGGATGCTGCCGAACCGCCACTCGACTTCATCGCATCAACAGCCGCCTTGATCTCGTTACCGCAGTCAACGCACTTATAGTACTCATCGATCTTATTGCCGAGGATGTTGAATCCCGAACGGGAAACGCTCCAGCCGCCGCTCTGACCGGGGTTCATCGGCTGCTCGCCGACCTCGATGCTGCCGCTCGAAAGCGCAAATCTCATCTCGTCGAAATAAGGATGGTTGACGCGGATGATGGCGTGGAATTCATAGGAATACTTATATCTCGGCGGATTGTAGCTGACGGACTTTCCGCTGCTGTCAGTTGTTCTGATCTCGTTTCTGTGCTCCTTCACGTCAAGGTCACATCCGAGTGCCTGCGAGAAATCCAGAACGTCAGGATTGGCCGCGTTGATATCTTTTGCCGAGGTAACCATGAACTTTCGGGCGTTGTCATCGATAATGAGCTTTGTGCTTGCCGTTCCCAGCGTTCTTGAAGCCTTAAAAGCAGCTACTGCCGACTTGTTCTGCTCACGATACTCGAGCTGCTTTTCGATGTCCGCCTTCGTGCTGTGACGACGCTCGGAAAACCACGGAGAAAGCTTGCTCGCGCAGTCCTTACACATGTTCGCATCCTCGAGTTTCTTGTTGCCCAGAAGACCGATCTTATTGCCGCAAAAATCGCAGAATTTCTTATCAAAAAGTCCCATAAT
>JAILHZ010000130.1 GCA_024695545.1 Clostridiales bacterium | reverse complement strand
TCTGTATACCGGATTCGGTACTGCAGCCAGATCGAAGTTGGTCTTGTTATCTTCAACATAAGAAGTCTGGACGGTCTTCTCATATGTCGCGCCCTGGGTCCATTTTTCCGGATTGAGGACGATCGCATAGAAGGTGCAGTCTTCGCCGCCGATCGCATACTCGTTATGCGGTGTTCTACTGTCGAAGAAGATGGAATCACCCGGATAAAGGATCTCGGAGTGGTCACGGAGCATGACTTTCAGGCAGCCCTTGGTAACGATGTTGAGCTCCTGACCGGAGTGGGTGACAAGTTTATACGGCGGGTTCAGGGCTTCCTCGGAATAAGGGATGGTGACCTCAAAAGGCTCACACAGTTTGTTTCTGAAAAGGTGGCCCAGACGCATGTATTTGTATCCGGCACGGCGGGTGATCGGAAGACCTTCGCCCTTTCTGGTTACGGCATATTCACGAAGTGCCGGTGTCGTACCTTCCATAAGTTCGGAGATCTCGACGCCGCAGAGATTGGCAACTTTATATACGAAGGTGAAGCTGAAGTCTTCCTGGCCTTCTTCGTATTTCACGTACTCTTCCTCAGTGATCTCGACTTTCTCGGCCATATCCTTGGTGGAAAGTCCCATGTCCAGACGCAGTGCTTTGATACGGCTGGCTACTTCCGAGATCTTCTGCTCGAGAAGGCCACCCTGATCGCCGTTTCTCAATAATGTTTCATTCTTTTCAAGTTCGCTCATTTTCCAATTCCTCCATAAGCGACCTATCAGTTGCGTCTTTCCTTCACATAATCGAGGCAATAAAAAACGCCCCAACGTCCAACCTTCGGACATTGAGACGGCTATTTACCGCGGTACCACTCAATTTGCGAAAAACTTCTCGCCACTTAATAGGTTCTATCAAACCCTTCGCCTTAACGCGGCTCCTACGTGTACAGTCTACTCAAGTCATAAGACTCATTCGGTGTACCAGCTCGGAAGCGATAGTCATCTGGATCATCCCGGATACCGGCTTTCAGCAGTGCGCCGGCTCTCTGTGAGGCGAAATGGTCACGACCTTCTTCGTCATCGCTTTTACATAGCGTGATAATAATCCACAGAAAATCCTTTGTCAACACTTTTTTCACAATCGTTCCAACTTTAGGTATATTTACGTTTGTATCATATGGTGTATAATCTAACCTAGGGTTAAAAGAAGTTTACAGATTGGTTGTCTGAATGGAATATGGAGGAAAAATGAGAGGGTCAAAGAGAGTTATCCGGCTGGTGGCAATTCTCCTGCTGCTGGCGGTTACTGCAGGTCTTTGCGGCTGCAAAAAAGATACAAGAACGAAGGATGATTTTCAGAATGAAGCTACGGAACTCAGTAATTATCTGATCCGCCGTATTTTCATTGCCGATTACGCTTCGGTGAAGAAGTACATCGGCAAGGATGAACAGTCCAAGGTCGAGCCCATCATTTCGAATATGGACACCCGTCTTTACAAAGATGCGAACATCGAGGTCACGATGGTGTATACCGATCCGGTGACGTACGAGACGGAGATCGAATACCGCATCACGCTCAAGTTCGAGAGAAATACGAATTCTTTCTTCTGCCAGATGACGATGATCCGGTCCGGATCCAGCTGGAAGATCAGCAATGCCCTTCCGTTCTGCAAGGACATGGACATGATCAACGATACTTATGTGAACGGGATGATCGAAGATGAAAACAACAGATTGTAATATTTCGGTAAGTGCGGGAGAGAAGTTCTTCCGCATCGATACCGAGAACACGAGTTATGTAATCGCAGTTAAAGATGGCCTATATTTAGGCCATTTCTATTATGGTCCGCGAATCCGCGACCTCGACCTTTCCTACCGGACGGCTTTCGCGCCAGAGAACGCACTTCGGGAGCATGAACCCGAGATGGTCGTCTTCATGGACTGCTCCCGCTTCGAGTATCCGGGCTGGGGCAAGGGCGATTCGCGTGAGGGTGCGCTAAAAGCACTTTTCCCGGATGGTACTTCCTGTGTCGATCTTAGGTATCAGGGCTATGAGATCTTGTCGGGAAAAGCACCTGTGCCCGGGCTTCCTTCTACGTTTGCCGGGGAAGAGGAGATCTCTACGCTTAAGATCGATCTGAAAGATCCGCTTACAGGACTTAAAGTATCGCTCTACTACAGTGCTTTTTACGCATGCGACGTGATAGCGAGAAGAGTGGAAGTAAGAAACGAAGGTACGACTGACACAGTCCTTCAGAGAGTGCTTTCGGCGACGATGGATATGCACGCGAATGACCGGAAGGGAAGACCCTTCGACCTTCTGACGTTCCACGGGACATGGGCAAGAGAGTTTACAAGAGAGATCCGCCCGATCGGGTTTGGAAGGACCGGAGTCGCTTCAATCTGCGGCAAGACCGGCAACCGTGCCCAGAGTTTCCTCGGACTCGTATCGCCTGACATCACGCAGGACAGCGGTGAAGTGTTCGGCATGCATCTTCTTTATTCCGGCAACTTCAGCTCGATGGTCGAGAAGAGCCCGAATGATGAGATCCGCGTATCGATGGGTATCCATCCTGAGGAGTTCACCTGGAACCTGAAGCCGGGCGAGGTTTTCTACTCGCCGGAGGCCGTCATGACGTATTCCGATCAGGGCCTGGGCAAGATGACCCGCTCCTTCCACGATCTTTTCCGCGAACATCTGATCCGCGGCAAGTACAGAAATATGAAGCGTCCGATCCTGATCAACAACTGGGAAGCGACGTACTTCGACTTTGATATGGATAAGCTTCTTTCGATTGCGAAGCAGGCGGCTGAGTGCGGCATCGAGATGCTCGTTGTTGACGACGGCTGGTTCGGAAGAAGAAATGATCCGAATACGAGTCTCGGTGACTGGACCGTCAACGAGGAAAAACTTCCCGGAGGCCTTAAGTTCCTGAGCGACAGACTCTCGGAGATGGGCATGAAGCTTGGTGTCTGGTTTGAGCCGGAGATGGTCTCGCCGGATTCCGACCTCTATCGTGCGCATCCGGACTGGGCGATCAGCATTCCGGGAAGAGATCCTTCCAGAAGCCGTAACCAGCTCGTGCTGGATGTATCGAGACAGGATGTCCGCGACTACCTGATCTCCATGATTTCCGATGTCATAAAGACGGCGAATGTCGCTTACGTGAAGTGGGATATGAACCGCCATCTTTCTGACCTTTACAGTGCGGACCTTCCTGCCGGCAGGCAGGGTGAGCTGCTGCACCGTTTCGTACTCGGTGTATACGATCTTCAGGAGCGGCTGCTTCAGGCTTTTCCGGATCTGCTTGTTGAGAACTGCAGCAGCGGCGGCGCGAGATTTGACGCCGGCATGCTCTACTACAGCCCGCAGATCTGGACTTCCGATGATACCGATGCATTTGAGAGAGTCCGCATCCAGGAGGGCGCGGAGACGCTTTATCCGCTTTCCTGTCTCGGTGCGCATGTATCGATCTGCCCGAATCATGTGACGGGAAGAACGGTGCCCTTTATGACCAGAGGTCATGTAGCGCTTGCCGGCACCTTCGGATATGAACTGGATATAACCAAACTGACCGATGAGGAGAGAAAACTGATCTCCCGCCAGGTAGTGCTTTTCCATACGTATAATGACCTTATAAGAAACGGCGATTACTACCGTATCGCGTCCTATCGCGAGAATGGCCTGTATGACTGCTACGGCGTCATCTCGAAGGATAAGTCGGAGATGCTCATGACGTTTGTTCATATGATGAACCAGCCGTGCCGGCCGAACCGTCTGATCTTCCTTCGCGGGCTCGATCCGGACAAGCGTTATGAGGTCACGAAGGTCAGCACCAGCGAGATCAAGGACGGCGAAGAAGAGGCATCTCCGGTCGCGGAAGCCTATGGCAGCACGCTGATGAATGCGGGACTTGTGATCCCGTGCATGTATGGTGATTTCCAGTCGGTACTGTATCTGATAAAGGAGAAGAAATGATCGACTGCACGATTCTTCATCTTCTGGACGGAGCACGTCAGGCGAAAGGCCTGACTGTGATCATTGACGTATTCCGTGCGTTTTCCCTCGAGTGCTATCTTTACGATCTCGGCGCATCGCTGGTGCGCCCTGTCGGATCAGTCGAGGATGCGTTTTCACTACACGAGAAGATACCGGGTTCCGTCCTGATCGGCGAGCGTCAAGGGATTAAGATCGAGGGTTTCGATTTCGGTAATTCGCCGTCCCAGGCCGAGGCGGCTGCCGAGAGAATCAGGGGACGCGTCGTGATTCATACGACCAGTGCAGGCACGCAGGGGATCATCAACGCGGGAGCGGCAGACGAGATCATTACGGGAAGCCTTGTAAACGCGCGTGCTGTTGCGCAGTATATCCGTGAACATGCAGGCGGCGGTTCCCGCCCCGTGTCGATTGTTGCGATGGGTACTTCGGCAAAGGTTCCCGCTGCCGAGGATGAACTCTGCGCGGAATATATCGAAGCTTATGTAAATGAAAAAGAGATCCCGCCGTCTTTTGAACAAAGACGGCAGGATCTGAAATTCCTGGATGGCAAGAGGTTCTTCGACCCCTCTCTCTCCGAGCACTTCCCGGAGAAGGATTACTATATGTGCATCCAGCAGGACATCTTTCCGTTCGTGCTTCGTATCGGAAGAGATGACCTCGGGTTCTTCTCGGAGAAGATCCCGGTCCTTTATCAGGACGTCTGATTTGCTTCTACATCAACAACGATCTGCATCTCTTTCCCGTTACGGATGATCGTCAGCTTGAGTTTTCCGCCGATGCCGGCATCGTTGATATGGCTTTTCAGTTCGGACATATCCGTGATCTTTTCGCCATCGATCTCGATGATGACGTCTCCGGCTTTGATGCCGGCTCTCTCTGCCGGGCTGTCGGGAATGATGTCATGAATACCGACACCCTCATCCACATTGTATGTCGACTGGTTCTGAGCGGTGATCGTCTCCGCATATACACCGATGTACGGCTTCTCAACGTATCCCTGTTCAACGAGACTCTCGATGATGTCGCGTACGCTGTTGATCGGGATCGCGAAGCAGATGCTCTCGATCGATGCGTCGGCGGCACCATTGTTCGAATACTTGGCATTGGTAATGCCGATGACCTCTCCGTACATGTTGAAGAGTGCGCCGCCGGAGTTACCGGAGTTGATGGCGCAGTCTGTCTGGATCAGGTTCATCGATGTGCCGTTGATCGTGACTGCACGGTTCAAGGCGCTGATGCAGCCCTTTGTCAGGGAGAAGGTCAGCTCGCCGAGCGGGTTACCGATCGCGACGACATCGTCACCGACATTCATCTTGTCGGAGTCGCCGAGGATGACCGGGGTAAGACCCTTGGCATCGATCTTCAGAACGGCGATATCGTTGCTCTCGTCGTAGCCGATAATGGTTGCCGCGTAAGTAGTATTGTCGTAAGTGGTTACCTTGACCTCTTTTGCGTCTTCAATGACGTGATAGTTCGTCACGATGTAGCCGTCCTCAGTCAGGATAAAACCGGAACCGGTTGCCGCAGCGGTCGTCTTATAACCGTAGTAGTTATAGTCGATCGATGTCGATACACCGACGGTCGAGTTTACATTTGCGGCATAGATCTCCGCCGCAGTATGCTGCTGGCTGGTATCAACACTGTTCGTATTCAGAACAGTATAGTCGCGGTCGCCCTGAAGAACGGTAGAGGAGTCCTTCGATTTTACTTTGGAAGAATCTTTCTGTGCTGACTTCTTCGCTGCAGCGACTGCGTCAGATTTCACCTGATCTGCCCAGTGCAGACCATACGCTACAGTTCCGCAGACACCGAGGCCTGCGCCGAGAAGACAGAAAGCAACGGCAGCTGCCGCGATACGTCTTTTCCCGGAAGATGAGGTGCTTTTCTCCGCTTTCTCTTTTTTCTTCTTGCCGGGAGCTTCCACCGGAGCTACAGCCGGAGCCGGCGTGGCAGAAGCAAAGGTGCCCGGGTTAAGCTGCGGTGCAGCAGCGTGCGAAGTATACGGAGATGCCAGCCGGTAAGGGTTTTCCGGCTGAAGCACAGGTGATCTGTTGATCGTTGATGGCGAGAGGATCGGCGGCTGCATGGACTGTCCGGCTGTTTTGAACTCAGAGCCGGGGCGCATCGGCGCGCTTCCCTCGGGAACAGAAGTGGTTCCATATGTATTGGTGAAGTTATTATCGTTATTCATAGACATACATCGTCTCCTTTCCTTGCAAGGTAAACGCTTCATCTACCTTGTAGTATACTCTAGCCCGTCAACATTAAAATAACTTTAAAGTCATTTATCCGCTCCTTAATCTGTCGAATGCCGCGAAAAATCCCTGTTCTGTGCCCTGTTGTATCGTTTGTTGTCGATTCTGCCCCTGAAAAGTCAACACTTGAGACAATATGACCTTTTTCAGTGAATGTTGCATCTTTTGTTGGCGAATCTGCTCTGTTTGCGCCAACAAAAGAGAGAACAAGGAAAGGGGCTGTCTCTTTTTTGAGGCAGCCCCTTTTCAGATGTTGTCAGTTTTATCGCGAAGGATCAGATGATGTCCTTGTGGTGATCCTGCAGAGACTTCACGGCGAAGTTCGGGTTGTTCTTATACGCCTTGATACCCTCAGCGCTTGCCTTCGCAGCCGCCATTGTGGTGATGTACGGTACTCTGTGGCGGATCGCTTCCTTACGGATGTAGCTGTCGTTGTGGACAGATGTCTTTCCGGCAGGAGTGTTGATGATCAGCTGGATCTCACCGTTGGTGATCTTATCTGTGATGTTCGGGCGGCCCTCGTAGAGCTTCTTAACGAGCTCTGCGTCGATGCCGGCTTCCTTGATCATCTCATAGGACTTGCCTGTAGCCAGGATATGGAATCCGAGCTCGTCAAATGCCTTAGCGATGTCGATGAGTTCGTCCTTATCACGGTCACAAACGGAAAGGAGAACGTTACCCTCGGACGGAAGTCTTGTCTGAGTTGCTTCCTGAGCCTTGAAGTATGCCTCGCCGAAGTCAGAGGAGATACCGAGTACTTCACCGGTGGATCTCATCTCCGGTCCGAGTACCGGGTCAACTTCCTGGAACATATTGAACGGGAAGACAGCTTCCTTAACGCCGTAGTGGTTGATCGTTCTATCCTTGAGCTCGGAAACCGGAGACGGCTTGCCGGTGATCTCGGATGTCATGATCTCGGTGGCAACCTTAACCATGTTGATTGCGCAGACCTTGGATACGAGCGGTACGGTACGGGAAGCACGCGGGTTCGCTTCGAGAACGTAAACTACGTCATCCTCGATCGCGTACTGCATGTTCATGAGACCACGTACGTTCATCTCGATCGCAATCTTTCTGGTGTAATCCTTGATGGTCGCGATCTGCTTCTCTGTGAGGTTCTTGGAAGGCAGGATGCAGGCGGAGTCACCGGAGTGAACGCCGGCAAGCTCGATGTGCTCCATGACAGCCGGAACGAAGCAGTTCTGTCCGTCGGAGATCGCATCTGCCTCGCACTCTGTTGCGTGGTGCAGGAAGCGGTCGATGAGGATCGGACGGTCAGGTGTAACACCTACAGCAGCGTTCATGTAAACGCGCATCATCTCGTCGTCGTGTACGACTTCCATGCCGCGTCCGCCGAGAACGTAGGAAGGACGAACCATGACCGGATAACCGATCTTGTTGGCGATAGTAAGAGCATCGTCAACGGTAACCGCCATGCCGGCCTCCGGCATCGGGATGCCGAGACGGTCCATCATAGCGCGGAAGTGATCTCTGTCCTCTGCGAGGTCGATCGTCTCCGGTGTGGTACCGAGAATGTTAACGCCGTTCTTCTTCAGGTCTGCTGCCAGGTTCAGAGGTGTCTGACCGCCGAACTGGGCGATAACGCCGAGCGGCTTTTCCTTATCGTGGATAGCAAGAACATCTTCCAGTGTGAGCGGCTCGAAGTAGAGCTTGTCGGAAGTGTCATAGTCGGTGGAAACTGTCTCAGGGTTGCAGTTAACGATGATGGACTCGAATCCCATCTTCTTGAGTGCGAGAGCCGCGTGTACACAG
>JAILHZ010000122.1 GCA_024695545.1 Clostridiales bacterium | reverse complement strand
TCCGAGTCTAGCCGTCATTTCGTGTGCAGAAGGAAATGATTTCGGATTTCCCAAACAGAGTGTTCTGGATCGATTGAAGAAGATGGAAGTGAAACTCTTTCGAACAGACCTGAACGGACGAATTTCGATTTACAGCGCTGATGGAAAGACGTTGACGATATATCGAGATAAAGAACTTGGAGATCCATATTTAGCGCCGTCCGTTCCTCAGAGTGATCCTTCGGTGGTTTATAACTGTGATTATATCCTGAATAATAGCAGCCGTAAGTTTCATCTCCCCGAATGTGAATCTGTAGCGAAGATGAATCCGAAATACCGTCTTGAGTATAACGGGGACAGAGATAAATTGATTGAAGCGGGTTATGAACCCTGCCATATCTGCAATCCTTGACAAAGATTATCAGATATTTATTCTTTCTCTCTATATACTCGTTAAAATGTCATGCAAAACACGTGATATAGGGCTTCTTTTGTATATTTCGGCGAATTTGTCTCATCATTCTGCAAGTTGCTTGTCAAATACTTTCATTTATACCATAATATACAAGGTTAAAAGTGCGAAAGATTTTGTGAAAATGCAAGAGTGGAGAAATCAAATTTCTTTTCAAGTGCTTTTCGAGCAATAATACAAGTTATGGCAAGGAGGCCAATGTCATGAAGACTTATCTTGAACTGAGTAAAGCAGAGTTGAAGGATACTCTCAAGATTTTGGAGATGCGTTATAACGAACTGAAATCCCGGAATCTGGCTCTGGATATGACGCGAGGTAAGCCGAGTCCGGACCAGCTCGACATTGCCAATGAGATGCCGACTCTTATGGATATCGATAATCTGAAGGCAGAGGATGGTTCTGACTGCCGTAACTATGGTGTACCGTTCGGCCTGAAGGAGTCCAGAAACCTCTTCGGCGAGATCCTCGGTATCGATCCGTCTCTCGTTACTGTCGGTAATAACTCCAGCCTTCAGCTGATGTATGATACACTTTCCCGTTCCCTGATCTTCGGTGAGATCGAGTCTGAAAAGCCGTGGGGTCAGATCGCTGACCGTAAGTGGCTCTGCCCGGTTCCGGGTTACGACAGACATTTCCTCGTAACTGAGACTCTCGGTTTTGAACTGATCCCGGTTCCGCTGAACGAAGACGGCCCGGACATGGATATGGTTGAAAAGCTCGTTGCTGAGGATGCTTCGATTCTCGGTATGTGGGCAATGCCTCTTTACAGCAACCCGGATGGATATATCTACTCTGAAGAAGTCTGCAAGCGTCTGGCTTCCATGAAGACCGCCGCTCCGGATTTCAGAATCCTCTGGGATAACGCTTATGTTGTTCATCACCTTTATGATGATCCGTCAAAGCAGGGAACTCTCCCGGATATCCTCAAGCTCTGCCGTGAGGCCGGTAACCCGAATCGTTTATATGAGTTTGCTTCCACAAGTAAGATCACTTTTGCCGGTTCCGGTATCGCATGCATGGCTGCAAATGAAGAGAACACCGAGCGTGCAAGAAAGTATCTCGGCGTTCAGTCCATCGGTCCGAACAAGATCGTTCAGCTGATGCACGCAAAGTATATCCCGAACCTTGAAGCAGTGAAGAAGGTTATGTCCAAGCAGGCGGATATCCTCCGTCCGAAGTTCGAGATGGTACTTAAGGTCCTGAGTGATGAGTTCATGGGAAGTGGTATCGCACACTGGAATTCTCCTCTGGGCGGTTACTTCGTTTCCATCTATCTCCTTGACGGAACAGCTAAGGAGACAGTTCGTCTTGCCAAGGAGTGCGGAGTTGCCTTTACACCTGCCGGCGCGACTTACCCCTATAAGAAAGACCCGGCGGACAGCAACCTGCGTATCGCTCCGAGCTTCCCGAAGGTAGAAGATATCGAAACAGCCGTTACAGTTTTCTCTGTTTGTGCTAAACTAGCAGCTGTAAGAAAACTTTTGGAGGAGTAAGACATGAAGGATATCTACGAAAGTCCGCTGAATTCCCGTTATTCCAGTAAGGAAATGAAGGCGATCTTCTCGCCTGATCATAAGTTTAAGACCTGGAGACAGCTCTGGATCTATCTGGCTTCCTGTGAAAAAGAACTCGGCCTGAACATTACCGATGAGCAGATCGCCGAGCTTGAAGCTTCCAAGGAAGATATCAACTATGATGTTGCTGCTAGAGAAGAGAAGCTTGTCCGTCATGATGTAATGGCTCATGTACATGCGTACGGTGAGCAGTGCCCGAAGGCAAAGGGAATCATCCACCTCGGTGCTACATCCTGCTACGTTGGCGATAACACAGATATCCTTCTTATGCGTGAGGCTCTGATCCTTACCCGTAAGAGACTTCTTGCAGTTATCGAGAAACTTGCGAAATTCGCTGATGAGTATAAGGCGATGCCGACACTCGGTTTCACACACTTCCAGCCTGCACAGCTTGTAACCGTCGGTAAGCGTGCGACACTGTGGCTCCAGGATCTTCTGATCGACCTTGATGAACTGGATTACACACTTTCCTGCCTTAAGCCTCTGGGCTGCAAGGGTACTACAGGTACACAGGCCAGCTTCCTGGATCTTTTCCAGGGTGACCACGAGAAGGTTGAGAAGCTTGATCAGATGATCGCTGAGAAGATGGGATTTGAAGCATCCATCTCCGTATCCGGTCAGACATATACCAGAAAGCTTGATGCGAAGGTTTTGAATACTCTTTCCGGTATTGCGACATCCGCTCATAAGTTCAGCAATGACATCCGTCTCCTGCAACACCTGAAGGAGATTGAGGAGCCTTTCGAAAAGACACAGATCGGTTCTTCCGCGATGGCTTATAAGAGAAACCCGATGAGATCCGAGCGTATCTGCTCTCTGTCCCGTTATGTCATCGCAAATGCTCTGAATCCGGCAATGACCGCTTCCGAGCAGTGGTTCGAGAGGACGCTCGATGACTCTGCAAATAAGCGCATCTCCGTTCCGGAAGCATTCCTCGCAGTTGACGCGACCCTGAGCATCTACCTCAACGTTGCCTCCGGACTGGTTGTATATCCGAAGATGATCCACAACCACATCATGAACGAGCTGCCTTTCATGGCAACTGAGAACATCATGATGGAAGCAGTTAAGCGCGGCGGTGACCGTCAGGAACTTCACGAGAAGATCCGTGTTCACTCCATGGCTGCCGGTAAGGTAGTTAAGGAAGAGGGCCTTCCGAACGATCTTCTGACACGTATCGCAGATGACCCGGCATTCGGTCTGGATAAGGATTCCCTGGATACACTCCTGGATCCGAAGCTCTATATCGGACGCTGCCCTGAGCAGGTCACATCTTTCCTGAAGAACGATGTTGAGCCCGTACTGAAGATGTATGCTTCCGAGCTGGATATGGATGAGCCGGAACTGAATGTCTGATTCTTTCGGAGGATCTGCGAAGATAGACTATGAGCATTTATTTTGACAATAGTGCGACCACGAAGCCACTTCCCGAAGTGGCTCGTTTGGTATATGAAACCCTGAGCGGTGAAGAGTCTTTCGGTAATCCCGGATCGCTTCACCGTCTTGGTGTGCTTGCGGAAAGAGACCTGAATGAAAGTCTCGATAAGATCAGTAAACTCCTTTCCTGCAAGAAGGAAGAGCTTATCTTTACTTCGTGCGGTTCAGAGTCTGTAAACACGGCCATCATGGGCTATGTCCACCAGAATCCGAGAGCCGGAAAGAAGATCATCTCTACGAAGACAGAGCATAAAGCTTCTCTCGAGTCTCTGGCGCGTCTGGAGAAGGAAGGCTATGAAGTCTGCTATATTCCTGTATGTGCAGATGGTAAGCCTGATCTCGATGCTCTGGAAAAAGCACTGGATGAGAATACGGCCCTGATCACTTTTACACACGTCAATAATGAATCCGGAAGCATCTTGCCGCTTTCGGATATCGTTGCGATCAGAAATAAGAAGAACAGAAATACGAAGATCCATCTGGACTGCGTGCAGTCTCTCGGTAAGCTTCCGATCGCTCTTTCCCGTATGGGCATTGATATGGCATCTTTTTCCGGTCATAAGATCCATGCACTGAAGGGATTCGGCCTTCTGTTCATTAAGAGCGGTGTGCGCGTGCAGCCACTTATCATCGGCGGCGGACAGCAGAAGGGAATGAGATCGGGAACGCAGAGTCCTTACCTTGCGAGTGCTTTTGCCTTAGCATTAGAAAAAGCGTATGAGAATATCGATGAGAATCTTTCGAAGATGACAGAACTTCGTGACGGCTTTGCAGAAGACTTAAAGGGACTCGGTGCGGAGATCCTTTCTCCCTCGGATGCACTTCCTTATGTATTAAATGTATCTTTTCCGTCCTTTCAGTCCGAAACCATGTTACACTGTTTAGAGGAAAAAGGAATCTATGTCTCGACAGTGTCTGCATGTTCCAGTAAAACAAAGGCAGTCAGTTATGTGTTATCGGAGATGGGCATAAGACGTGAAATCGCGCAGAATGCCGTCCGTTTCAGCTTCTCGAGGTTCAACACCAAAGAGGAGATGGATCAGACGATATCTTCGATCAGAGAGATCTACGACAGATACAAGGTCTGATCAGGACAATTCCTTATACTTATAAGATTGGAGAAAGACAGGAGAGAGAAGAATGGAGAATTCTTATCGGACAATTCTACTTGCAAGAATGGGCGAGATTGCGCTTAAGGGCCTGAATAGAGGTAAGTTCGAGCGCCAGCTCATGGATAATATGAGATGGAGACTCAAGGAGTACGGTGCTTTTTCCATCGTACAGAGCCAGTCCCGAATCTGGATCGAGCCGAAGGACAGTAATCCGGATATTCTCGAAGATAAGGAGACCGCAGAGCAGGTATTAAATGCAGTTACTCAGGTATTCGGTCTGGTATCTGCCAGCCTCGTCCGCCGTTTCAACGGTGATATGGAAGATATCAAGAAGCAGGCGGTTCAGCTGACTGATGATATCCTTGCCGAGCACGATTATAAGACATTCAAGGTAGAGAGTAAACGCGGTAACAAGCGTTTTCCGCTGGCATCTCCTGAAATCTGTATGGATGTCGGAGAGGTGATCCTTGATGCACATCCGGAACTTACAGTTGACGTTCATAACCCGGATTTTACGATCTATATCGAAGTGCGTGAGGATCTTTATGTATACAGCGGCAAGGTTGAAGGCCACAGAGGTCTTCCGGTCGGAACAGCTGGTAAGGGCATGCTCCTTCTTTCCGGCGGTATCGATAGCCCGGTTGCAGGTTACATGATGGCTTCCCGCGGAATGCAGCTTGAAGCGATCTATTTCCATTCGTATCCTTATACCAGCGAGCGTGCTCTTGAGAAGGTTAAGGATCTTGCGAGAATCGTTTCCCAGTATTCCGGAACGATCCTTCTCCATGTATGTAACTTTACGGATATCCAGCTGAATCTTTATAAGAACAGCCCGCAGGATATGCTTACGATCACGATGAGACGAATCATGTTCGAGATCGCTGAAGAGCTTGCCAATAAGCAGGGCTGTAAGTGCCTGATCACCGGTGAATCTCTTGGTCAGGTCGCAAGCCAGACCATCGAGGCGATCCAGATCACGAATGAAGTGGTTAAGACTATGCCTGTATTCCGTCCGCTTATCGGGCTCGATAAAGAGGAGACCTGCAATATCTCCCGCCGTATCGGTGCTTTTGAAACATCGATACTTCCGTATGAAGACTGCTGCACAGTTTTTGTTGCGAAGCATCCGAAGACTCATCCGCAGAAGAAGCATATCGTGGAGGCGGAGGCGAACCTCGATATCGCCGCTCTTGTACAGCAGGGTGTCGAAGGTATCGAGACATATAAGATCGAGCGCACCTCCAAGTCCTGATTTCTGCCTGAAAGGAGAGATCCTATGCGTATTGGCAAGTTAACCAATGAAGAACTCAAAGACATTGTTCTTTCTCGTCTGCCGAAGCTTTCGGAGCGTACGCTGATCGGTGCCAATATCGGTGCGGATTGTGCATGGCTCGACCTCGGAGACAAGCTTCTTGTAACCTCATCTGATCCGATTACGGCCGGTGGAATGCAGTCGGGTGCTCTGTCTATTCACGTATCCTGTAATGATATCGCTGTATGCGGTATCCGTCCGTCTGCGATCCTGACGGTTCTGATCGCACCTCCGGACTGTACAAAGAAAGATGTTATTCATATCGTGGAGCAGGCTTCTTCTACAGCAAAAGCACTTGGAGTCGATATTGTCGGCGGTCACACTGAGGTAAGTGACAGTGTCAACCGCTTTATTGTAATCACAACTGCATTCGGTATTGCGGATAAGAATGCGCCTGTTCCGCGCGGTATTGCAAAGCCGGGTGATTCTCTGATCATGACGAAGACGGCGGGTATTGAGGGAACGTGGATTGCCGCGATGGAGCATGAGGATGCTCTGGTCGGAAAGGTATCCGAAGAACTTCTTTCCGAAGCAAAGACATTCATCGATAAGATCAGCGTTGTTGAAGATGGTGTTACGGCGTGTTCACTGCCGGATAAGAACGGCGAGGTAAGTCCACGCGGAATTACTTACAGCTCTACACATCTAATGCACGATGTAACCGAAGGCGGAGTTCTCGGCGCAGCCTACGAGATGGCCGATTTTTCCGGTATCGGAGTTTCCGTGGACCTCTCGAAAGTGCCTGTAGCTGCCTGCACGAAGGCCATCTGTGAAGCAATGGATATCGATCCTTACCGTCTGATCTCCTCCGGTTCGATACTTGTGGCTACAGATGATCCGGAAGGAACGATCAAGGCTATGGATGAAAAGGGAGTACCGGCCTGCGTGATCGGTGCTTTTACGGAAAAGGAATTTACTCTTACGGATGTTGACGGAAAGGAAATCGAATTCCTTCCGCCGCAGACGGATGAACTCTATAAGATGTAATCGAGGAGAGTAGTGTTTATGTATTTGCGAGAGCGTGTGCTTAAAGTTCTGAAAGTGAAGAATGTCCTGCTGATCATCGCAGGTGTTTTCTTCATGTTCTTCGGAGCGTATCTCATTATTGATCTTCTGACATATTACCGTGATGATATTGATACAGCGCTTCACGCCAAGTCCATGCCGGGTGCGATCCGCGCCGTTATCTTCTCGGTCTGTGCTTTCCTGGTCGCGACAGTCTCCAGAAAACTGATGGGTGACGCGAGATTCTATTCCAGTTATTTTGAAGGATCGCTGGAAGGACGTATTACGTTTAAAGAACTCTCAAAGGTGACAGGTAAGCCTGTATTCTGGGTCATTATTGAACTCTCACTGTTCAAATTCATTTATATGAAAAAGTATTCTTTTGTGACAGTCGAAGGAAATAAGATCATTGAACTGTACAGTAAAAAAGCGCTCTGCGAGTGCAAGAACTGCGGCGCTCTGATCGATAAGAGGATCTACTTTACCGGAACCTGCAGTTACTGCGGAAGTTCGGACCTTTTTGCGAAAGTATTATCCGGTGACCGTTTCTACAGTATTTCCAATGAAGTCCAGAAAGGTCACAATAAACCGGCATATTATCAGAAAGCTAATCTGGATGTGAAGAAAAATCTGTTCATCGCTTTTTGTATTGTCGGACTGGGTGTCGCTGCACTCTGCCTGTTTATGGTCGGAGACAGTATCGCGAAGTACAATGACCATGACTATCTGGTGAAACAGATTATGGATCCTTCGAAACACCTGTCATCCTTTTCTATGGTAAGAGCTGATCTTCTTCATCTTATCGTATGGGGATCGATCCTCGGTCTGATTTTCATTATTCTTGCAGTCAGACGTTTCTTTAAGGTGTTCTTCGTTAATGAGGCGGAATCGTGCGCTGTATGCTTCTCAAAGTCTGAAAAGCCTTTCATTCCGGCGTCGGATATTCCGTCGATCAAGGCAAAAGGTGAGAAGAAGATGCATCGCGTAAGAGGCGCGCTGCGAAATGGTTACCTTGCACACTGCACACTGGAAATGCATGACGAAGAACTCAAAGTCGCCCTTGCCAAGAAGATCGTCAAAGACACATGCCCGTCCTGCGCCACCCCGATCACGGGTGCAGTTGACGAAGATTACATCTGCCAGACCTGTGGTAATAAGATCATGGGTGTCATCGAGAAAAAGTAAGATTATATCAAGAAAGAAATAGTTTCTCGCGCTGGTCCTCGGCCGTTGGCCTGCGGAGGCGTGTCGAAATCTTTTTCTTTCTTTGTTTAAAGTCTTCTTTTTGTGCAGTTTCACTTCGTTTTTCTCTTTACGCAAGACGAGAATTTGTTTATGATATTAGCGTAATTTTGTATCATATTGTTGGAGGTATCCCATGTTTGAACATATCAAAGCGGAAGATCCTGAGGTATTTCAGGCGATAACACAGGAAGTTGAGCGTCAGCGTAATAAGATCGAACTGATTGCATCTGAGAACTTCGTAACTGAAGCAGTTCTTGAGGCTGCCGGTTCCCCGTTAACAAACAAGTATGCAGAGGGATACCCGGGAAAGAGATACTACGGCGGATGCGAGTACGTAGATATCGTTGAGTCTCTGGCTATCGAGAGAGCTAAGAAGCTCTTCGGCGCTGAGCACGTTAATGTTCAGCC
>JAILHZ010000119.1 GCA_024695545.1 Clostridiales bacterium | reverse complement strand
CTTTCTTTTTCTCGTCTTCAATATATTTCTTAAATGCGGACAGGTCATTTTCTTCAGTCTCAACTGAAATCAGAGAGTTCATCAAGTCATAGATCTTATACTTCTGATAAACAGCGTCCTTCTCATGAACATAAGCCTGTTCATCGTCTCCGACAAAAGCATTCAGAAGGGTACTGAGATCGACGGTCTGTGCCTGGATCTCAAGCGGATATGCTGAGATCGTGTCTTCCTGAACATCATTGATGAAGTTATGTGTACCCTGAGATACCGAGTAGATCAATGCGATACCGATAATACCGATCGACCCTGCAAAAGAAGTAAGGATCGTCCTTCCTTTCTTCGTAAAGAGGTTCTTAAGAGACAGGGAGAAAGATGTGAAAAAAGACATGGAAGGCTTCTTCTCATTCTTCGAAGCTTCTTTCTTCGCTTTCTTATCCATCGCAGCAACATCAGAAGCGATCTTCTCAGCTTTCTTCTGCTCTTCTTCAGTAAACGGAGCGGAGTCACCTGTGATCTTACCGTCAAGCATTCTTACAATACGTGTAGAATACTTCTCGGCAAGTTCCGGGTTATGGGTAACCATGATAACGAGTTTCTCTTTCGAGATCTCTTTTAAGATATCCATGACCTGTACGCTGGTTTCTGTATCCAGAGCACCGGTCGGCTCGTCGGCAAGAATGATATCCGGATCGTTTACGAGAGCACGTGCGATAGCAACACGCTGCATCTGACCGCCGGACATCTCGGAAGGTCTTTTCTTAAGCTGATCGCCAAGGCCTACTTTTCTCAGTGCCTCCGCCGCACGCTCGCGACGTTCCTTCTTGCTGACACCGGAAAGAGAAAGTGCGATCTCGACATTCGCGAGAACATTCTGATGCGGGATCAGGTTGTACGTCTGGAAAACGAAACCGATCGTATGGTTACGGTAAGTATCCCAGTCTCTGTCCTTATAATCCTTCGTGGATCTTCCGTTGATGATCAGATCACCGGAGGTGTACTGGTCAAGACCGCCAATGATATTCAGCATGGTCGTCTTACCGCATCCGGACTGGCCGAGGATCGAAACAAATTCACTGTCACGGAAGCCGAGGGAAACGCCCTTCAATGCTTCCACAGGATTGCCGCCTGCCGGATAGATCTTTACAATGTCTTTTAGTTCTAGCATCTTTCTTCTGTCTCCATTTCCTTTAGATTGTTATGCTTTGAAGATTATTTGCTTTTCTTAGATTTGAGTTCCTGCTGTTCCACCTTATCAACGATCTGACTGATCTGACGGCAGCTGTCGATGAATTCCTTAATCTTTTCCACTCCGAAGTGATCCACGATCGCACCCGAATAAAGAAGGATCTCGCGCTGCTGCTCCTGGAAAAGTGCTTTTCCGGAATCCGTGATCGCAACCATAACCTTTCTGCCGTCGGATGGATCCGTCCGCTTCTCGATCAGGCCTTTATCAACCATTTTCTTCAGGAGAACCGCCACACGGGCCGTGCTGACATTCATGTATTCACTGATCTCTCCAGCGGTTACTTCATGATCGGAACACATAAGAAAACAGAGAACATTGCTGATCCCCATAGACTGAACGTCGAGTTTCTGTAGAAATTCCAAAGGATGAATACTACTGAATTCCTGTAATAATTCAATTACTTCTTTCTCTGAAGCCATTCTGTCACTCCTAAATTGCTAACTGGGTTAGATTATATTCTTTCCGACAGAATAGTTCAATGCGCAAATACACAGAAATAAGCAAGCGTTTTTTGAATTCTTTGTTACTTATTATCAGAAGTCTTATCGGACGGAGTATCCATTTTCTTTAAAGGAGTACCGTTCTTCAGGTGGTCCATCCACCTACGGATCTGGACTTCATAGCCGAGATTTCCCGGTTCATAGTACTTCGTCCCGACCATCTCATCCGGCAGGAACTGCATATCCACATAGTGCTCCGGATAATCGTGAGCATACTTATATCCGACAGAATACCCCATATCGAGCATCCCTTTAGCCGGAGCATTACGAAGATGCATCGGCACCTCACCGGTACGCTTATTCGCCACATCGGCGAGTGCCTTATCGATGGCAAGGTAAGAACTGTTTGACTTTGGGCTGGTGGCCACAGTGACCGCCGCTTCCGCAAGAAGAATACGCGCTTCCGGCATTCCTACCGCCATCACGCCCTGGTAAGCGGCCATCGCGACCAGGATCGCATTCGGATTGGCCATACCAACGTCTTCTGAAGAACAAATCAGTATGCGTCTTGCAAGGAATTCAATATCTTCACCGGAATGAAGTGCTCTGGCCAGATAAAAGATCGCCGCATCCGGATTACTTCCACGCATAGACTTGATCATAGCGGAGATATTATCATAATGGCTCTCCCCGTCTGTATCAAAGGCAAGGGATCGCTTCTGCATGCAGTCCTGCATGATCTCTTCATCGATCGTAATGGTTCCCTTCTCATCCGGCGGCGTCGTAATATACGCCAGTTCAAGAGAACGAAGCGCGATACGGGCATCTCCGTTACAGAGGTCAGCAATATAAGCAAGTGTGCGGTCGGAGATCTCGATCGGTTCATTACCAAGGCCGCGCTCTTTATCATTCAGCGCCTGCTTTAGGATAGCAATGATATTCTCATCGGTAAGAGGCTTTAGCGAAAGAACCGTAGATCGGGAGATAAGTGCCTTATTTACTTCGAAGAAAGGATTCTCCGTAGTTGCACCGATAAGAATGACCGTACCGTCTTCCACATGCGGCAGAAGCGCATCCTGCTGCATCTTATTGAAACGATGTATCTCATCTACGAAAAGCACTACCCTGCCATTGGGGGTGAGGATCGGGTTCTTCGCATCTTCCACGATACGTTTGATGTCGGAAACGCCTGCCGTCACGGCATTGATGCGCTCGAACTTGGCAGATGTCGTATGTGCGATAAGTCTTGCCAGTGCGGTCTTTCCTGTTCCCGGAGGTCCAAAAAGGATGATAGAGGACAGCCGGTCTGCCTCGATCATCCTTCTTAACATTTTTCCTTCACCGAGGATGTGCTCCTGACCGATATATTCGGACAAAGAACGGGGCGCCATGCGGAATGCTAAAGGTTCTCTCTTTTTGTATTCCTCATTGACGCCCATATTGTTCTTTACCACACTTTCAGGTCATGCAGCTGACCATAATACTTTTATCACGCATCCGTGATAAAAGTACGGTTTATCAGTACTTCATATCCGGATACAGCGGATACTTGGAAGTCAGGCCGGCAACAGCAGCCTTGATGTCTTCCTTAGACTCTTCAAAGGAGAAAATCGCCTTAGCGATGCAGTCAGCGATAATATCCATATCCTCTTCCTTCATTCCGCGTGCAGAAGCAGCAGCTGTACCTACACGAACGCCGGATGTTACGAACGGCTTCTCCGGATCGAAAGGAATTGTGTTCTTATTTGCCGTGATGTTTACATCATCAAGACGGAGCTGGAGTTCCTTACCTGTAACGCCTGTACCACGAAGGTCGATCAGCATCAGGTGATTCTCAGTGCCGCCGGAAACGAGGTTTACGCCTCTCTTCATAAGACCGTCAGCGAGAGCAGCCGCATTCTTAACGATCTGGCCCTGATAAGCACGGAACTCATCAGAAAGAGCTTCCTTGAAAGCAACAGCCTTTGCAGCGATGATGTGCATCAGAGGACCACCCTGCTGACCCGGGAATACTGCGGAGTCGATCTTCTTCGCATACTCTTCCTTGCACATGATGATACCGCCACGCGGTCCGCGGAGTGTCTTATGTGTAGTTGTTGTAACGAAGTCAGCGTACGGAACCGGGTTCGGGTGCAGACCTGCAGCAACGAGACCGGCGATGTGAGCCATATCTACGAAGAGGTATGCACCAACTTCATCAGCAATCTCACGGAACTTCTTAAAGTCGATGATTCTCGGATAAGCGGAAGCACCGGCAACGATAACCTTCGGCTTTACTTCCTTAGCAATCTCAAGGATCTTATCGTAGTTCAGAGTCTGTGTCTCAGGATCTACCTGATAGAACTCAGACTGATATGTGCGGCCGGAAACATTGAGTTTCATGCCGTGTGTGAGGTGTCCGCCATGAGAAAGGTCCATACCGAGGATCTTATCGCCCGGCTCAAGGATAGCAAAGTAAACAGCGGTGTTTGCCTGAGCACCGGAGTGCGGCTGAACATTAACGTGCTCAGCGCCGAAGAGCTTCTTAGCTCTCTCGATAGCCAGAGACTCAACGATATCTACGTACTCGCATCCGCCGTAGTATCTCTTTCCCGGGTATCCCTCTGCATACTTGTTTGTTAACGGGGAA
>JAILHZ010000101.1 GCA_024695545.1 Clostridiales bacterium | reverse complement strand
CTTCTCAACAGGCGGCAGGCGGCTCTTTTGTCGGGAAGGAATCCCCCTATACGCCGCAATTCTAGGTATTTCCTTTGTTTGTCAAAGTAAAAATTTTTCGGAATTTTGCAACAGAATTCAAAACGCGAACGTCTTATTTGTAACAGTGCTTTTCCGGTGGAGGCCGGATAAGCTTACGGAGGTGAAACGTATGAAAAAGAAACTAATCGCAGTATTGATGGCAGCAACGATTTTTACAGGCGCGATCGCGACATCGTGCAAGAAGATGGACAGTGCCAAGGCCGAGGCGACCCGCATCAAGGAACATAACGATGCGATTGGATCTGTGGAGGCGGAGATCGAACCGCTTATTGGAAATCAGTCCGCAGCGGCAACCTCAGGTGCCGATTCGGCTATGGGCAGAGATGCGACGGAAGCCAGTCAGGAAACTGAGCAGGATTTCAACACGGAAGAATACAACGTGATCAAAGAAAACAGTTTTGTGAAGGTCGCGGATGCTCCGCTTTCGACCTTTGCGGCGGATGTTGACACCGGCACTTACTGCAATCTCAGAAGAATGATCAACGGCGGATGGGATCTGAAGAATCTGGCCGGAGCGATCCGTACCGAAGAGATGGTCAACTATTTCGATTACAAAGTGGAAAGCACTGATAATGTTTTCAGTGTGCAGTACTCGGTCGGCGACTGCCCGTGGACGGAAGGTCACAAGCTTCTTTTCATGACAATGCAGGCAAACAGTGAGCAGAATGTTCCGAACGAAGGCAACAATTTCGTATACCTGATCGATTCGTCCGGATCAATGAACGTGGAAGATAAGATGCCTCTCGTAAAAGAGAGCTTCAAACTTCTGGCCAGTACGCTGGGTCCGAAGGACCGTATCTCGATCGTCACATATTCCGGTTCTTATGAGACGCTCCTTGAGGGTTCGAATGATTACAATGAGATCTGCGCGGCACTCGACAGTATCAGTGCCCAGGGTGGAACAAACGGTTCCGGCGGTATTACTTCCGCGTATGAATGCGCAATGAAGAATTTTATCAAGGACGGCAACAACCGCGTTATCATCGCATCGGACGGTGACATGAATCTCGGCATCACAAGCCAGAGCGGCCTTGTTGATCTCATCAAAGAGAAGAAGGAATCCGGTGTGTTCCTGACAGTTCTCGGATTCGGTTCAGGTAACTACAGTGACGCGAACATGGAATCGATCGCGGACGCCGGCAACGGAAACTATTTCTACATCGACTCGATCGCAGAAGCGGAGAGAGTGCTTTGCGAGAAGCTGAAGCAGACCACTGTAACGGTTGCGAAGGACGTTAAGTTCCAGGTCGAGTTCAACCCCGCAGAAGTTTATGAATACAGACAGATCGGATACGAGAACCGCCAGATGTCGGCAAGTGATTTTGAAGACGACACGAAGGACGGCGGCGAGATCGGTGCCGGCGCACAGGTCACAGTCTGCTACGAGATCGTGCCGGCGGGCGAAGGTCAGGACAATGGAAACGGTCTGAAGTATCAGGATACGCAGCTGAATGATAATGCGGGATCCGGCGAGCTCTGCACCGTGGCTGTAAGATACAAGGAGCCGACTGCGGACGAGAGCAAACTGCTTGAGTACCCGCTCGTGGATAACGGCATCAGCAGCAAAGAAGACTTTAACTTTATCTGCGGCGTAATCGAGGCTTCCCTCGTTCTCCGCAACAGCGAATACAAGGGCTCTGCGACATACGATTCCGCATATCAGCTCGCGAAGTCCGGTACGCTGAATAACCAGTACAGAGAAGAGTTCTGCGAACTGCTCAAGAAGCTCGGCGCAGACGGCTGACGCAGCACTCTATTTCTGATCGGAAAGATACTTCATGTACTCTTCCGTGTAAGTGTAAAACGCGATCTGGGATGTGATCTGTTTTTCCGGATCCTTTGATAAGACGGGCAGGGCGACGCTCTGCCCGTTTTTCCAGTTGACTGCGAAGATGTATCCGCCGAAATTTACAGTCAGCGTAGGACCCGCGTAAGTGGGCTGGTCGAGAAGCGACGGCGTCCACGGTTTCTTCTTGCCGCGCGGTGTTTTCGGCAGGATCAGAAAACGGTCTTCCGTCTCCACACAGAGGTCCTTTTCGACATACATGCCGGCGCTGAAAGTGCCGTCTTTATTCAGAGATCGGCATTCGAAGATCGTCTTTCTGATCGTGTTGCCGTCGAAGTACACTTCCGTGCGTTTGTGGGAATTGTGCGTCACCGAAAATCTGACTTCCTTGTGCCAGGCGGGATCCAGATCGGCAAGACCGTAGCAGTGGCGCATCCGGTTATCGAGTTCGATGATGTGTATTCCCTCGGTAAAAGCACTTTCCGCGCGGCTGACCGGGGACTTGTCGTCTTTTCCATTTCCGTAAATGTCATTCATGGACACGTCTTTACTGTCGGCGTCCAGCGCCTCAAGAACAGAAGCAGGGAAGATGTCGGCAAGTGCTTTTCGATCGACACCATGCTTGCCGCGCCAGAAGAAAAGCGGGTAGAAGAGTTCGGTCTCGATGCCCTGGAAACCCCAGTCCCCGATGGGTGTGTACTTCTCGGAAAAACCTCTCTGCTCGGGTGTCTGAAGGACTCCGCAGACAGAAAGGACACCGAGGATCACGTTGATCTCGTTGCCGGTGGCGTGAATCATCTTCGACCGCGTGATCAGCTTCTGAAGTGCAGTATAGTTGTTGTGCTCCGCCATGCTTTCGGCGAGTTTGAGGATGCTGACGAGAAGGCTGATGTCCTCGTTCGAGTAAGTGACCTTCGGAAGTTCGCGGAACTGCTTGAGGTCGAAGAGTGCATAATCCGCGCGCTGGATGAGTCCGATCGTATCCTTCTGCGGGTAGTAAAGCGCATATCTGGAAAAAGAATCCTCGATGTGGCATTTGCCGTCCTTATCGAACTCCATACCGCAAACCGGACAGGCTTTTTCAGTGCCCATGCGGCCCGGCAGGCGCACAGCTTCGGCCGAGTGCTTCGTAAGATTCTTCGCGAAAAGATAGCTCGCGAGTGCGGTTCTGTACTGGTTCTTGCCGGTCGAAAGACTGTAGAGGAATCCGTTGACGACATCGCTTAATTCCATCGATTTCTGCAACTTAAGAAGCTCGCCGATCACCTCGTCGTGATCGCGGAAAGAAGGCGCGGTCAGGATGCCCTTCAGCATGGCTTTCCGGAAATACAGGGAGTAGTCGATATTCTTGTGGTAGGACTTCTTCGGCTCATAGCCGAACATCTTGTCCACCGCTTCGTGAAAAGACGTCGAGGGCGAAAGCCCCAAAAGCTTGTTGTCCGATTCCGTCCAGCGCTTCTCGTAGTAGTCGTGCCAGTACTGGTTATAGTAGTCCCGCAGATACTTTCGGGCCTCGTTCGTCGTGTAGTCCATAGATCCCCCAATCAATGCCATCCGTGTAAAGTGTCAGTGCTTTTAGTATAGCAGA
>JAILHZ010000093.1 GCA_024695545.1 Clostridiales bacterium | reverse complement strand
TGTGATCTCCTCGGCACCGAGCTTGGTGTCACGGGCTTCACACTCATATTCTTCAATGTGGATGGATGTGTAAACATCATCACGTACCATACGCTCGTTGATAAGAACGGCGTCCTCGTAGTTGTAACCTTCCCAGGTCATGAAGCCGATGAGTACGTTCTTACCGAGAGCAAGTTCACCATTCTCAGTAGAAGGACCGTCAGCGATAACGTCGCCCTTCTTAACCTCTTCACCCATTCTTACGATCGGGCGCTGGTTGATGCAGGTGCTCTGGTTGGATCTCTGGTACTTAGTAAGGTTGTATTCATGCTCCTTACCGTCAGAAGATGTAACTACAATCTTGTCGGCGGAAACGAATGTTACCTGACCGTCTTCCTTAGCTACCTTACATACACCGGAGTCCTTCGCTGCACGGTATTCCATACCGGTACCGATGATCGGAGCTTCCGGCTTGATGAGCGGTACAGCCTGACGCTGCATGTTGGAACCCATGAGAGCACGGTTAGCATCGTCGTTTCCGAGGAACGGAATAAGAGATGTAGCAACAGATACCAGCTGCTTCGGAGATACGTCCATGTAATCGACATGGGACGGGTCTACTTCGAGGAACTGGTCGAGGTGACGGCAAACGACCTTCTTGCTGATGAACTTACCGTTCTCATCGATCGGCTCATTTGCCTGAGCGATATTGTAGTTATCCTCTTTGTCAGCTGTCATGTAAACAACTTCGTCAGTAACTACACCCTTCTCCTTATCGCATACACGATACGGAGTCTCTACGAAACCATAGTGGTTGACCTTGGCGTATGTAGCCAGGGAGTTGATAAGACCGATGTTCGGACCTTCAGGAGTCTCGATCGGGCACATACGGCCGTAGTGAGAGGAGTGAACGTCTCGAACTTCGAAGTTCGCACGGTCACGGGAAAGACCGCCCGGACCGAGTGCGGACAGACGACGCTTATGTGTAAGCTCTGCCAGCGGGTTCGGCTGATCCATGAACTGGGACAGCTGGGAAGATCCGAAGAACTCCTTAACAGCTGCGCTTACCGGACGGGTGTTAACGAGCTGGTTCGGATGAGTCGGCTCTTCGTCGGAAGCAGCGTTCATGCGCTCACGGATATTTCTCTCCATACGGGAGAAACCGATACGGATCTGATTCTGGAGGAGTTCACCTACAGAACGGATACGACGGTTACCTAAGTGGTCGATGTTATCTCTGAAGCCTACGCCATACTGCAGACCGAGCAGGTAGCTGACAGAAGCGATAATATCCTCGATTACGAGGTGCTTCGGCATGAGCTCAGTAACCTGAGTGCGAAGAGCTTCCATAAGCTTCTCAGCATACTCTGTCTTCTTGGCTGTAGCACGTACTTCAGTAATGATGTTACGCAGGATAGTTGTGCGGACCATCTCGTTGATCGGGGTCTCGTTGATATCGAAGCCCTTCAGTTCTTTTGCAGCGAAGCTGGCGCGGATGAACTTATCTGCGTCTACTCTTGCATTACCGATAACCTTGAAAGCCTGATCAGAGATTCTGTCAGTATCACCGATCTTAGTGATCGGATATACATAAACCTCGTTGATGCCGGCATCCTGGATCTCCCATGCCTTATCGGAGGTGATGATCTCACCGGCCTTAAGGAGGACTTCACCATCGTCGGTAACGATATCGGAAACTGCCTTGTGGCCCTTGATACGGGAAGCGAGGGACAGCTTCTTATTTAACTTATAAATACCTACGCGTGCCAGGTCATATCTCTTCGGATCGAAGAACATACCGTTCAGGAGGGATTCCGCACCTTCGAGAGATGTCGGCTCACCCGGACGGAGCTTATGATACAGCTCGGCAAGACCTTCCTCACGGCTGTGGGAAGAATCCTTCGCAATAGTTTCGTTGAGGAACTTCTCGTCACCGAACAGGTCACGGATCTCCTCATCTGTGCCGATGCCCAGAGAACGCAGGAAAACGGTCAGCGGGAACTTACGGGCACGGTCTACACGAACGTAGATCACGCCGTTGGCATCAGTCTCATATTCCAGCCATGCACCACGGTTCGGGATGACCTGGGAAGTATAAAGATATGCATCGGATTTATCATGGATAGCGTCAAAATACGCACCCGGGGAACGGACGAGCTGGCTGATGATAACACGCTCAGCGCCGTTGATGATAAATGTACCATGCTCGGTCATGATCGGGAAATCGCCGATGAAGACGTCCTGATCTTCTACCTTACCGGTACGCTTGTTCAAAAGGCGAACTTTCACTTTGAGCGGAGCGGCGAAGTTACAATCCTTCTCCTTACACTGCTCGATTGTGTTTGCCGGGTTGTCGATATCGAATTCCTTCCCTACGAAGGATAATTCCATATCACCCGAAAAGTCCTTGATCGGAGACACTTCTTCAAGTACTTCCATAAGGCCCTCGTCGAGGAACCACTTATAGGAATTCTTCTGTACTTCAATAAGATCCGGGACTTCGATGACTTCGTTGATATGAGAATAAGACATTCTCTCTGCTCTTCCCTGCTTGATGGGACGCACCATTACACATCACCTCTCGACTTCGTAAACAACTTTGTTTACGTGTACGCAAAAATAGATCGCGCACCTTCCTATACTGCTCAAAAGCAGGCTTTGCAAGCTCCGCCGTGCTTTTCCGTCAAAATGGGTAAAGTAGCCCTACCCATTGTAACGCAGTATAGAATGATACCACGATCTATTTCAAGTGTCAACGATAAATTTCTTTTTTAAGAAATATTATGTGAAGAAGTCGATCAGGCCGTGATTGATCACTGTGTAGTAGGACTCATCGCCAACCATTCCGTTATACCATGTGTCATACTTCTCTGTTGTCATCGAGCTGCGCAGGCTGCTCTTCCAAGCCGGAACGCTGTCGCAGAAGTAGAAGAGCTTTACGGAGTTAACGCACTTGATGATGATCATGTCGCCGTTCTTTCTCTCCGGAGCATAGAGCCAGTCCATGAGCTGCTTATCCTCATCTGCCAGAACTGCTTCTTCGTCATCTTCATTCATATATGTTCTCGGGAAGTATGTCTCGTTATCCTCAGTGATACCGGAATGATAACCGCCGGTAAGCAGATCGCTGGAATTCTGAGTATACTTCTTAGCCATCTCGATGAAGTCAGCCTCGGATGTGATCTTGCCCTTATACTCTTCGAGCTTGGCAATAAGCTTGTTATGTGTCTCGGCCTTATCTTCCATCGACTTGGAGATATCCTTCAGGACATCGTCGGTCAGCTCGATCACACGGAATGTTGCAGCTGCCTTCTCATTGAGTTCTCTCTTCTCGAAAAGCACTGCGTAGTAACCTACGTTCTCGCTGTCTGCGAATACGGAGGTGGTGTTCTCAGGAGTCTCGGGATTGAGGCAGAGCTCTGCAAACTCCTTGTTGTAGGTCTCAAGCTGTGTCTTGGAAAGATCTTTCACTGTTGTCGGATCTTCACCCTTGTCCATACGCTCGCGGTAGCTGTCATCGCAGTTCGCGCGGACTCTGATCTTAAAGTCTACGGCATTCTGGCAGCCGTCTGCGATCTTGTGTGCCTTCTCGCTTGCAGCTTCCATCGCCTTTGTCTTCTCTTCCGCGGTAGCATCCTTGGAAACATCAGCAGCTACGAAGTAAGCCTGGATCTGAACTGTGTAGTAGTCCGACGGGCTCTCGTTGTACTTCGCCATGATCTCCTCGTCTGTCGGAACGAGAGTCTTCTGCTGAACATACTGTCTGTATTCCTCGATCACTGCCTGACGCTTCATGATCTTTCTGAAGATCTGAACTGTCATGCCCTTACCATAGGATCTTGCAAGATACTGGTCCATCGTCATGTTGGAACCGTAGAGCTCGTTATACTGCTTAACTGTGGAACGCATGCTCTCGACCTGCATCTCTGCATATTCGCTGGAAGCTGCGCTCTTAAAGCCTTCGTCGTCATCAGCCGCTTCTGCCATCAGGTACTGGGTTTGTACGGTGTTCGCCGCATTCTCCCAGAGCATCTCACGGTAGGTCTGGCCGTTGTTTGTGTTGTATACATCATCCAGATTGGTGTCGGATGTGATGATACCGGACATGACGTACTGATTATATGTAACGCTGAAGAAGTAATTCATCTCAACGATCGGGACCTTCTTAACAGTCTTCTCTTTACCGGTCTCCTTATCTACGTGAACGATCTTCGCGCCCGGCAGGATCTTCGCCGCAAGGCCGGCCTGGTGGGCAAAATAGCAGAAGCAGACAAGTGCCAGCAGGATAACAACGATCGCGGCAATGATCTTATTCTTCTTTGAAACTTTCATATGTTTTTTGGTCTTTGCTTTACCTGACTTGTCTGTCTTATTAGACATAATTATGCCCTTCCTTTTCAATACATAATAAAATATCAGCACGCAACATTATAATTCGCATGTCAAGAGATTGCAAGAAAAGATTACTTTTCGCCCGTTTTCCGCCTGTTCAGATTTCAAAAACCGCGTCGATCAGTGCATTGAGGTCCGCGTTATTCTTTCCCGCACACTCGTAAAGCACCTCGAAGAAGCGGTCTGCGGTCGAGTTTTTGAAAGCGTTTCTTCTTACATACTCACGGATGACGCCGTGGAACTCTTCGGTACCAAGGATCTCTTCCATCTGGAAAAGCGCCTGTTTGCCGACCTCATATGCCGCGTAGACAAACGAATACTCCGACCCGAACGAGTAATACGAACGGTTGATCGGGATCGAGTCCATCGCTTTGATTGAACTGTTATAATTCGGATCCGAAAGATCTGCACCCTTTCTGGAGTAATAATCGTACTTGGACGGATCTCCCACATATTCGTAGTAAACGATCTCCGTATAGGAGGCGAAAGACTCGTCGAGCCACGGCTCCATGCCGGAATTGCTGCCGACGATGCCCATGAACCACTGGTGTCCGATCTCGTGCGCCACAACACCGCGCATGGTGTTAAACGGCAGTTTCTCCCAGGAATTTTTCGTGCAGTAGAGAGTATCTACCGTGCAGATGATCAGATTCGGGTATTCCATGCCGCCCGCATCGATCGGCGCCAGAATGATATCCAGCTCCGGATACGGATATTCGCCAAATGCTTCACCGAAAGCTGCCAGTGATTCTTCTGCAGCCTGAACTGAGGCTTCGCAGCATTCCGGCATCTCGTTGGATGCAGGGTGCTTCTCGTCATAAACGACGCGGATGTGCACATCCTTGTAATCACCCTCGTAGAGTTTGAACCCGGCACTCGCGCAGAAGACGAAGTCACGAACGCAGGGTGCGTCGATCGAATATGTCGTCTTTCCGTTCTCCTGCTTATACTCTTCCTCCACGCCGGTCGTCAGGATCATGTAATCAGACGGAACCGTCAGCATTACCTTGTAATCGGAGATCTCCGAGAAGAAGCACTCACCCATGTTATAGAATGCCTCGTGCGACCAGTCTCCATTTGTATATACAGCCAGGATCGGGTAGAAATTCGTAACGTTGAAGACATCCTGCGATACGCCGTAACGATCGGCAAGAGACGGGATCTTCGCGGTAAAGTCATAGGACAGAGTCATCTCTTCTTTCGGCTGAAGTGGCGTGGGAAGCGGGATCCATACTACGGAAACATCGCTGTCACGGGTATACTGGATGTTTTTCGAGTTTCCGGCCTCAATATTTTCGATCTCCGTCAGCGCACCATCCGAGCCCGGCACACCCGAGGTCTGCTCATCTTTAAAAAGGCTGGAGTAGTCACGCAGGCAGAGCTTATCCCATGCGTCATCCGAGTTGTTGAAGAACTTGGCGACCACATGACCGCTTACCGTATTCTTCGTGGTATCGAGTTCCAGTGCCATATCATAGTGGAAGCGTTCATTTTCCGGGAGGAACTCAATCGAGCAGTTCTTCTCCGGCACGGGGATCTGAAGGTTCAGATCCGTATTGCCGGACGGAGCTGTAGTATCCGTCGGTTCCGGCGTCGTATCTGTCGGCTCCGGTGTCGTATCCGTCGGTAAATAAGTAGGTTCCGTTTCAGGAGCTTCCGTCTCCATCGTAGCGCCGAGCTTCTTCTGTTTCGTCTCCAGAGACGAACGGCGGTTACAGGCGGAAACCGAAACAGCAATGGACATCGCAAGCAGCCCGGACAAGAGCTTTTGCATCTTTTTCATAGGAGACTCCTTTCTAATCAGCCGAAAAAGCAGAGTGCGATAACGTGGCAGATCGCGCCGAAATCCACGAGAAGGTGGAAGATCATGTGTGCGAACTTAAAACGCATGAAGAAAAGCACTACACTCGAGGTGTAGCAGAGGCCGCCGGCCAGGATCAGCCAGAAGGATACCGGGGAGGCCTGCTCGTAGAGGATCGGGAAACAGAGCACGATCATCCATCCCATCAGGAGATAGAGGAGTGCCGAGAAAATGTAGGAAATCGCCGACTTGGAAAAAGCAATGGCCTTCATCAGTGTACCTGCAATTACGACGAGCCACTGGGCAACACAAAGTCCGATGCCCCACTTGCCGCCGATGATGGACAGGCAGACCGGTGTATAAGCGCCGGCGATCGCATAGAAGATCATGATATGGTCGAGGCGGTTGAATACTTCCTTCTGCTTGGTACCGTGCTTCATGGTGTGGTCGATCGTAGACATCAGGAACATCAGGAATGTGCCGATGCAGAAGATGGAGATCGCCACCGTGTCCAGAATCGCGTTGCCGCTTCTGGCCTTCAGATAGGAGTGGACCGCCGCATATGGCAGGATACCCAGCATGAACACCGCCATAACACCATGTGTCGTGGCGTTACCGATCTCCTCACCGAATGTCTCCTGTGTCTTAGCTCTTCTTACTTCCTCGTCGGACCAGGTCAGGTCACGGAGTCCTTCCTCCAGCGGATCCGCAGCCGATCCGGCCTGCGCCTCCTTATGTGATCTCGAACCCTCCAGCCATCTGTGCCAGAATGCTTTGTTCGTTGACATTGCCTCTTCCTCCTAAGTTCCAGTTCTTTTCCGTTCTCTTTATATATCTGCGCTTCCCGCGCTTCATCATAATCTTCTTATTCTATTCAGTCCAGATCGCTGTCGCCGAAGACGTCGATCTTCTCTGCCTCACCGTGCACATCCGGGAAATCCAGGCTCTCATCCGTCGGGAGCTCCATCTCCACCGGAGAAACCATATCCGCCGGTTCGGCCATCTCTGTCGGAACGACCATTTCCACTGTTCCTTCTTCTTCACCTGCCGGAAGCTCGATCGGTGTAGAGGGAGCTGTTGCCGGAAGTTCGATCGGGGTCGACGGCGAGTGGGCCGCCAGTGCGATCACCTGTGTCTCATCGGACGGCGCCGAAGACGGGGCATGTGCCGCCAGAGCAATGACTTCTGTCGGCTGCTCCCCGGAAGGAAGTGCCGCAGCGGCCTCACCCGAAAGGTTATGCATGACTGTCTGGTCGTCTTCCTGCTTCTTGACAGGGAATGTCTCCGCAGCGACCTCGGCCTTCTCGTTCAGCACGATCGTACCCAGCGGGGACGGTGCTTCCGGTTCCGGTGCAAAAGGCATGACCGGGCTTCTGACGGCGTTTGTCTTGCGGAAATGGTCAAAGTCGTGGATCTGCTTCTTCTCCGCAACATAGGCGTTGTGGTAGAATCGGACGATCTGCGAAATGAGATATGCGATGATCACGACCGGCAGGATCAGGTACGGAAGTTTCTCCGCCTGCTTTTCGGAGCACATTCCGATCAGGCCGGTAAAAGGCGCGTGGACAAGTTCATATATCCGGTTAAAAAACGTAGACAGCAGCGTATCGATGATATTCTTGCCGGGTTTGCTGAGCCGGAGCTCGATCTTCGGCAGGAACCACTTCGGGAGATATGCCAGTAATCCGAAGGAACAGATACCCAGCATGACCCAGACCTTCTTCTTCCAGCATGCCCAGATCACGGACATGACCAGACCGAGAAGGAAGCATACGCTCATAATGCGCTCAAAAAGGAAAATGTCTCTCGGGACATTTCTGGTATAGCAGAAATATGCGGGGAACGAGAACAGGAACAGAAGTGACAGCAGGACTCCGCCCAAGAAAATATCTCCGATGATATCCCGTTTCATCTTCCGGTTCTCCTTTCCTTCGATTTTCGTCAAAACACACAACGGACACACTGATCCGAGTTTACACAGTAATGTATTATACCCCTTCCCCCTTCCCTTGTCACTTGCCCACGCGCGTGATAAAATCGAAAAAAGCCTTAATTCTGCTATTCCTTATAAGGGGTGGACGGCAGATTCATGGCTTGCATCTATGGTTATTTCATTAGGAGGGATCGTCATATGCCCTATTCCACTACTTCCGCAGATGTCGTCATCGTAGGCACCGGTGCTGCCGGACTGTTCTGCGCACTTCATCTTCCGGAAAATCTTTCCATTTACATGATCACCAAGGATACGCTTGAGAACAGCGCCTCCTACCTCGCCCAGGGCGGTATCGCCGCGCTGAAGGACTCCGAGGACTACGAAGACTATTTCGAGGATACTCTGCGTGCCGGTCACTATGAGAACTCGAGAAAAGCGGTCGACACCATGATCCGCCAGTCTCCGGTCATCATCCGCGAGCTCCTCGACTATCACGTCAACTTCGATAAGAAGGGCGACGGCCTCGACCTGACCAAGGAAGGCGGCCACTCCGCTTCCCGTATCCTCCACCACGAGGACATTACCGGACAGGAGATCACCAGCAAGCTTCTCCAGAATGTCCGCGAAAAGAAGAACATCGACCTTCACGAGCACACCACCATGGTCGACCTGATCTGTGAGAAAAATGTCTGCAAGGGCATCATCACACAGGACGCCGACGGTGCTTTTCACGCGGTATTCGGCAAAGCCGTAGTACTCGCGACCGGCGGTATCGGCGGACTTTTCAAGCACTCTACCGCTTTCCGTCACATCACCGGTGACTCTCTGGCCATCGCACTGAAGCACAACGTGCTCCTCAAGGACATCAACTACATCCAGATCCACCCGACATCCCTCTATTCCGAGAAGCCGGGCAGATCGTTCCTCATTTCCGAGGCTGTAAGAGGCGAAGGCGGCGTGCTCAGAAACAAGAACATGGAGCGCTTCACCGACGAGCTGCAGCCGCGTGACGTCGTATCCGCTGCGATCAAGAAGCAGATGGAGATCGACGGCAGAGGCTTTGTATGGCTCGACGTCACCCACCTCGATCCGGAGCTCATCAAGAGCCACTTCCCGAACATCCTCGAGCACTGTAAGGAAGAGGGCTACGATATCCTGAAGGAACCCTTCCCGGTAACCCCTGCCCAGCACTATTTCATGGGCGGTATCGAGGTCGACCTCAAGGGCAGAACATCCATGGATAACCTCTACGCCATCGGCGAGACATCCTGCACCGGCGTACACGGCAAGAACCGTCTC
This sequence comes from Clostridiales bacterium, assembly GCA_024695545.1. The sequence continues at coordinate 1,869 of JAILHZ010000093.1, read as the reverse complement.
GGCAGTAACTCCCTGCTCGAGAGCCTTGTATTTGCGAAGCGCTCCGCGCAGAACATCGAGGAGACGATCCCGTATGAGCCGACAGAGACTGAGGAAGTAGACTTCAGCCAGTACGAGGGCAGAGATTTTGCGAAGGAATACCGCGAGATCGTTCTCGAGGAGATCAAGAGAAGGGACAAAGATTTCTATGAACAATGGTGTACTTAATACGATCCTGTGGGACGACTATATCATGCGCGCACTGCGCGAAGACATCACTTCTGATGACGTGACCACACAGGCGATCATGCCGGAACCGTTCATGGTTACGGTCGACCTGATCTGCAAGCAGGACGGCGTCCTCTGCGGAATCGACGTTTTCACACGCGTCTTCGAGATGCTCTGCGATGACTCGTCTTTCCGTGCCAATTTCAAGGATGGAGACGAGATCCATAAGGGCGACATCATCGGCATTCTGACCGGTGACGGACGTGCTGTACTGAGCGGCGAGAGAACCGCTCTCAACTTCCTGCAGCGAATGAGCGGTATCGCTACCCTCACCCGTTCCATGACTAAGGAACTCGAGGGATATGACACCAAGCTCCTCGACACAAGAAAGACCACACCGAACATGCGTCCTTTTGAAAAGTATGCGGTACGCATCGGCGGCGGCACGAATCACAGATACAATCTTTCTGACGGCGTCCTCATCAAGGACAACCACATCGGCGCTGCAGGCTCTATCGCCAAGGCCGTCGAGATGGCACGCGCATACGCTCCGTTCGTAAGAAAGATCGAAGTGGAAGTCGAGAACCTCGAGATGCTTCAGGAAGCCCTCGACGCAAAGGCCGACATCATCATGCTCGACAACATGACCGACGAGATGACTGCCCAGGCTGTCGCGATGGCCAAGGGCAAGGCTGAACTCGAAGCTTCCGGCAACATGAGCATCGAGAGACTGAAGAAACTCGCCGAGATCGGTGTAGACTTCATCTCCTGCGGCGCACTCACCCACTCGGCACCGATCCTGGACTTCTCCATGAAGAACTTAAAGCCGATCAACTGATTTACGCCGCAACAAACAGAACAGACAAGATCCGGCAAGCGCCTGCACCCAGTGTGGCGCTTGTCCTGTATAAGGAGTAATAAGAACATGAGAAGAATCGTATTAGCCAGCAAATCGCCCCGCCGTTTCGAACTTCTGTCGATGACGGGACTCACCTTTGAAGTCATGGACGCCAAAGTCAATGAGGGGACTCTCGCCGAGAAAGTCCTTCTGGGCGCGGCGTCTCCGGCACTGGCTGCCGGCGCTATGGCGGGGCTTTCCATCGGACTCGCTGCTCTGAACCCGAAGGGCGCATCCTCCGGAACGGTCTCCTTCTCTTCAGGCGACACACTCCCCACCGTTACTGTCAACACGACACCTTCCATGTATGAGAAAGCCGAGAAGATCTGCTGCTCTCTGGCCGAAGCCAAGGCCAAGGCGGCTCTCGATAATCTGGAATGGTCCTCCGATGAGGCACCGCTGGTCATCGGTTCCGATACGATCGTCGTTACAGAGGACGAGATCCTCGGGAAGCCGGATGATGAGGCCGATGCCCGCCGCATGCTGACCATGCTCTCCGGAAAGACCCACCGTGTCTATACCGGCGTCGCGATCCTTTCCAAGGACCTTGAAAATCGCGTCTTCAGTGCTTTTGCCGACGTAAGATTCCATGACCTCGACGATATGCAGAAGGATCTGATCGAGAAGTACATCGCCACCGGTTCCCCGATGGACAAGGCCGGTGCCTACGGTATCCAGGACGAGGGCGCACTCCTGATCGACTCGATCAGCGGTGACTACTACGCCGTCGTCGGACTTCCCATCGCACAGGTCAACCGGGAACT
>JAILHZ010000092.1 GCA_024695545.1 Clostridiales bacterium | reverse complement strand
ACACTCAGTTTCTCGCAGAGATCTTCGCAGAGACGGTTACCCTCGACATTGAGCTTGGCCATGAGCGTGCCGGGCTTAGGATCGTAGCCTGCGTGGATGATGGCGCTGTTGGCGCGCGTCGCACCCATGGCTACATCGTTATTCTTGTCGAGAAGAGCCACGGAAGCTCTGTAGGGAATGAGGTTGTAGGCAATCGATGTGCCGACGACCCCGGCGCCGATGATCACGATGTCGTATTTCATAGGGACCTCTTTCCCGGGCATCCCTGCGCCCGTGTTTCATATGTCCATTTTACTACTTTTGAGGTGCGATTCACTGAAAACCTCACCGAATGATCCGTATTGGTGAGCGATTTGGTGAGTTCTTCCGAAATTGACATTGACTGACCAAATCATTATACTTTTGTTGCTATATATATTTAAATGCGAGGATCATATCATGCGAGTTTCAAAGCTTTTCATGTCAACACAGAGAGAAGTACCTTCCGATGCCGAGATCGTGAGCCATCAGCTCATGCTGCGTGCCGGCCTGATGCGTAAGGCCGCCGCCGGTATCTATTCATATATGCCGATGGGCTACCGTGCATACCGTAAGGTAGAGGCCATTGTCCGTGAGGAGATGGACCGCGCAGGTGCTCAGGAGCTCATCATGCCGGCAGTTCTTCCGGCTGAGACCTATATGGCTTCCGGCCGCTGGGAGAAGTTCGGACCGGAGATGTTCCGTCTGAAGGATCGTGGAGGACGTCAGTTCTGCCTCGGCCCGACGCACGAAGAGCCTTTCACAGAGGCTGTAAGAGATACGATCCGTTCTTACCGTAATCTCCCGGTTACTCTGTATCAGATCCAGCATAAGTACCGTGACGAGAAGCGCCCGAGATTCGGCGTTGTCCGTTCCCGTGAGTTCGTCATGAAGGATGCATACAGCTTCGACGTTGACGAGGCAGGTCTCGATAAGTCCTACCTCATCATGAAGGACGCTTACTGCAAGATCTTCGACCGCTGCAACCTCGACTACATCCTCGTAGATGCCGATTCCGGCGCGATGGGCGGTTCCGGTTCCCAGGAGTTCATGGTTAAGTCTGCTGTCGGTGAAGATGCGATCGCATACTGCCCGGACTGTGATTATGCTGCTAATGAGGAAAAAGCACCGTGCCCGGAGCTCCCGAAGGCTGAGGGCTTCGAGATGCTGCCGATCGAGAAGATCGAGACTCCTCACGTCAAGACCATCGAAGAGCTCATGGAGTTCATGCACTCCGAGCCGACCGCTTTTGCGAAAACAATTCTTTACAATATCGATGGCAAGATCGTTGCCGTTATGGTAAGAGGCGACCGTGAGATCAATGAGACCAAGCTTGGTAACCTCTTCGATGCGACTGAGATGAACCTTGCTTCCTTCGAAGAAGTTGAGCGTGTAACCGGTGCTGCAGTCGGATTTGCCGGTCCTGTAGGCCTTAAGGAAAAGGTTGAAGTAATCGCTGACTTCGAAGTTGCTGGCATGCAGAACTTCATCGTCGGTGCGAACGAGACTGACTTTCACTTCAAGAATGTAAACTTCGGCCGTGACTTTACTCCGGACCGTGTTGTTGACGTACGCTGTGCAGTAGAAGGCGATCCGTGCCCGAAGTGCGGTAAGCCGCTGGCTATGTGCAGAGGTATCGAGGTCGGTCATATCTTCAAGCTCGGCACCAAGTATTCCGATGCACTCCACTGCATCTACCTCGATAAGGACGGTAAGGAGAACTCCATGATCATGGGCTGCTACGGTATCGGCGTTTCCCGTACACTGGCAGCGATCATTGAGCAGCATTACGATGAGAATGGTATCATCTGGCCGATGTCCGTGGCTCCGTATCAGGTCATCGTTGTTCCGACAACATCTCAGGATGAGACAGTCGTGAAGATGGCAGAAGAGATCCACGATGCACTCGAGAAAGCCGGCGCCGAGGTCCTGATCGATGACAGAGAAGAGCGCGCAGGCGTTAAGTTTAAGGATGCCGACCTTATCGGTATTCCGGTACGTATCACCGTCGGCCGTAAGGCAGCTGAGGGCAAGGTCGAGTATAAGCTCCGTGCAGGATCCGAAGTTGTTGAGATGACTGCTGAGGAAGCAATCGCCGCTGCACTCAAAGAAATCGAGACCGCCAAGGCCTGATCCGATTTTGAAATAGTATGTAAGTTTACAGAAGGAGCCGTCTTTTTCGGACGACTCCTTTTGAATTTGAAAAGTTTTTCCAGAAAACCTGTAACGAATCCGATTATTTCTGCATACACATACGAGAAGCAAAGGAGGTGAGAAGTTGCAGTCTTTTGATGAGATCTATCAGCAGTACGCGAAGACGGTGTACAAGTATCTGCTGTCGTTGACCTATCAGGCTGACCTGGCAGAGGAACTGACACAGGAGACATTCTACCAGGCGATCGGGTCGAACTTCTCAGGAAACTGCATTCGTTAGCGGAACCCTACCGGGAAGTGATGTATCTGCGCATCTTCGGAAATCTTTCTTTCCGTGAGATCGGAACGATACATGAAAAGACTGAAAACTGGGCCAGGGTGACATACTATCGCGGAAAAGAAAAGCTGAGAAAGGAGTTGGAAAAATGACAAAACTGCCTTGTGAGATCGTACAGGATCTTCTACCGCTTTATATCGACAAATTAACTTCTGAGGTAACAAATGCCGAGGTCGAGGCACACGTTATCAATTGCCCTGCCTGTCAAAGTGTTCTGGAGACTATGAAAAAAGATGAGGATGGTGCACTTGCCCCCTCAGAAGCAGCCGAGGAGAAAAAGAAGATCGATATTCTGAAGAAATACCGTTCCCGCGTGAGAGTCATTGCTCTGTCTGTGATATTGGCTGTGGTGGCTCTGATACTCGGGGTACTCGTTACGAGAACATACATGCTCGGAAAAATGAGCGAGTACGGGAAAGTCACGTACAATATCGAAGTCGTCGGAGATAAAGTGCATGTCACAGCAATCCCCGTTGACGGAAAGGCTGCCATTTCAGACCTGAAGTTTGAAGAAAGCGGGGACGGCTTCCTCTGGATCAGAAGCAGGATCGTAAAAGAGAGTCCTCTTCATCAGGGAATGAGGACGGAAACGTACACATATTCGTCTGAAGAACCGCTGACCATGATCCTGGCTGATGAAGAAAGATCTATCGTCTGGGAAGATGGAGTGACGATCCTCGATCAGACATGGCGTGTCTGGGGCACAAAACATATGTATGTCGGAGATATGTCGGCAAATTCTAATACAGCACGGGCTTTAGATCTTCAGGAAATGATCGGCGCTTTTACCAATGAGCTGGAGACGGAAAAGGAACCCTACGGATGGACAATTATATTCAGCGGGCCGCTGGATAAAAAACTCGAGAAATACTATCGTTCCGAGATGAAGAAATCTGCCTACCAGATGATTGCGCTGATCCAGAACCTGGATCACGTCTCTTTCCGGTTCTCGATCGACGGGGAAGAGTATATGGAGACATACTATGCGAAGGATGCGACAGAGCTTTACGGCCGGGATATCAAAGACTGCTGGGGAAGCGTGAAGCAGTTCCAGGAGTATGTGCGGTGGCTCGACACGCTGGGCTGAAATCTTCACGGATAATCAAAAAGAACCGGATCTGACTCCGGTTCTTTTTCCTTTGCGTATGGTTGTTTGGGAAAAGCACTCAGGCTTCTTCGTCAGACATGCGTTTCGGGGAGGAGGCAAGATTCTTGCTCTTGGCTTCCTCGAGAAGACGTGCAAGTTCTTCCTCTGTGTGCTCGATAGGAAGAGAGGCACCCTGCTTCGTCTTCGCATCCTTCGGGAAAGCCTTGTGGAAATAGTCTTTCCTGTATTCTTCCGGTGTCAGTCCTGTCTGCTTCTTAAAGGCCTGGATAAAGTGGCTCTGCGTGGAGAAGGACAGAAACTGCGAGATGCTCAGGCAGGAATAGTCCGAGTGCTTGAGCATGTGCTTGGCGGCGTCGATCTTCTTCAGACGGATAAAGTCGCTGACGGAAACACCGGTCTCTTTCTTAAAGAGCTTGGAAAAATAAGCGTCATTCAACCCGAGATACTCGGACAGATCAGGTACGAGTATGCGGTCCTGCAGATGGCTGTAGATGTACTCGATGGCACGGACGACATGCTTACTGAAGATGTTATCGAGACGGAGCGCTCTCATCCTTGTGCAGTAATCCTCGATGCATTTCTGCTGGATAGCATCGAGCTGTGAGGTAGACGTTGCGGCATCACACTGCTGGATATAGATATCCGAAAGAGAATATGATGTCTCGACATCCATGCCGTAGTTGATACAGTAACGGGCGATCATAGCGATCGAGATGATGAGATGGTACCGTACATTGCGAAGTCTGTCAGGTGATAGCTGGCCTACGCCGCGAAGCTCGGAAATATGATATTCCCTGACCTGTCTCATAACTTCTTCAAGCTGTCCTGTCGCGACGAGATCGTAAAAGTCGAATTCATGCTCATATGAAGAACGAACCATCAGGCGCTCACGCTGCATGAAAAGAAGACGCTGCAATTCCTTATTAACATCCTGATCCATATCTGCCTCCTGAAAAACCGCGATTTTACCGCGTTTGACAGCGGCAACCCCTTACCGCTGCGGCAAAATGCCATGTAATAAACTTACGCCATTATTATGACATAAAGTGCAAAAATATGGTATTGTTTTTGAAGAAAAAGGATAAAATATAATTAAGTAGGGGGCGGTGTGAACAGACAACCCCAATGCCTCCGTTAGAGAAAGTTTGCCATCTTTCTGACGCACACGACTCTAGCCCCCCACGCTTGTTGACAACTTCTTGCATTATTATCGACACACTTTTGATGCAAGAAACAAATTCGTAACTAGATCCCGCCGATGTCTTTCGACGGGATCGGTTTTTTTTATTCCGGATGTATCCTTTTCAGACTGCTGAAAGTTAACAAAAAGACAATGATTCTGATATGGACTTTATCAGCCCAGTCCGATGAGTGTGCCGATCTGGTAGATGCCGAAGGCGGCAACCCAGGCGATCGCGCACTGGAAGACGACTACTGCGGCGGACCACTTGATTCCCAGTTCTCTGCGAACGGAGGCGACAGCCGCCACACACGGAGTGTAAAGAAGGCAGAAGACCATAAGGCTCATTGCGGACAGCGGAGTTAGAAGCGGAAGTACGCCTTCACTGCCACCGGTAAGTACATTCAGTGTGGAAACGACACTTTCTTTTGCCATAAAGCCGGTAATCAGCGCAGTAGAGAAACGCCAGTCACCGAATCCGAGAGGTGCAAAGACCGGAGCGATAAATCCCGCAATCAGGGCCAGGATGCTCGTGCTGGAATCATCAGTCAGTGTCAGATTCAGATCGAAAGACTGCAGGAACCAGATAACGATCGTTGCGATGAAGATGACAGTGAATGCACGCTGCAGGAAGTCTTTCGCTTTCTCCCACAGAAGCTGGCTGACGTTCTTGGCACCCGGCATACGGTAGTTAGGAAGCTCCATGACAAAGGGGACAGCTTCGCCTTTAAAGACAGTGCTTTTCATAATGAGAGCAACGATAATACCTGTCAGGATTCCGATGAAGTAGAGCGATACCATAATAAAACCGCTGTACTTCGGGAAGAAAGTGCTTGCGAAGAAGCCGTAGATCGGAAGCTTTGCAGAGCAGCTCATATACGGAGTCAGGAAGATCGTCATCTTACGGTCGCGCTCGGAAGGAAGCGTACGGGAGGCCATGACGCCCGGGACTGTACAGCCGAATCCGACAAGCATCGGGACGATCGAACGGCCCGAAAGACCGAGTTTTCTTAAGAATTTATCCATCACGAAGGCGACACGGGCCATGTAGCCGGAATCTTCGAGAAGGGACAGGAAGAAGAAGAGGATCACGATGATCGGCAGGAAAGAAAGGACGCTTCCGACACCGTTGAATATGCCGTCTATGACGAGCGAGCGGATCACCTCGTTGACATTCCATGAGACGAATGCCTTATCGGCTGCCTCGGTGAGTCTGTCGATGCCGCTCTCGAGGAGTCCCTGGAAAAAGGCCCCGATAACGTTAAATGTCAGGAAGAAGACCGCGGCCATGATGAGGATAAAGGCCGGGATCGCCGTATATTTTCCTGTGAGGATCTTGTCGATCTTCCGGCTTCTCTGATGCTCTTTGCTTTCCTTAGGCTTAATGACAGTTCTGTCGACGAGCTTCTGGATGAATGTGAAACGCATGTCGGCGATGGCGGCAGATCTGTCCATACCGGACTCCTCTTCCATCTGGACGATGATGTGCTCAAGAGTTTCTTTCTCGTTCTGGTCGAGTTCGAGACGGTCAAGTACGCGGTTATCGCCCTCGACAAGTTTGGTTGCCGCGAAACGCTCCGGAATACCGGCGGCCTTTGCATGGTCCTCGATGAGGATCATGATACTGTGCAGACATCTGTGGATCGCACCGCCCTTATCGTTCTCGTCGCAGAAGTCCAGTCGTCCGGGACGTTCCTGGTATTTAGCGACGTGGAGTGCGTGGTTCACGAGCTCATGGATACCTTCGTTCTTCGCGGCAGAGATGGGAACGACCGGCACGCCGAGTTCGTGCTCCATCTGGTTCACGAGGATAGAACCGCCGTTGCCTCTGACCTCATCCATCATGTTCAGCGCGATGACCATCGGTACATTGAGCTCCATGAGCTGCATGGTCAGATAGAGGTTTCGTTCGATATTGGTCGCATCGACGATATTAATGATGCCGTACGGCTTCTCATCGAGGATGAACTGCCGGGAGACGATCTCCTCCGCGGTGTAGGGCGACATGCTGTAGATGCCAGGAAGATCTGTGATCTCAGTATTCGGGTTGTCCTTGATGGCACCACTCTTTCTGTCTACCGTAACGCCGGGGAAATTGCCGACATGCTGGTTGGATCCGGTCAGCTGATTAAATAGGGTAGTCTTTCCGGAGTTCTGGTTACCGGCGAGCGCAAACGTCAGCTTCGTTCCGTCGGGAAGGGGATTCTCATCTGCCTTAACGTGGTATTTACCGCCTTCACCGAGACCCGGGTGAGCGATGATGATGCGTCGTTCTTTTTTCTTTTTCTCTTCCTTTTCTCCGGGAAAAGCACTTGCCTCAGCAGGTTTTTCTTCGATTTCTTCAATCTCGATGAGTTTGGCATCGTCGATTCTGATCGTCAGCTCATAGCCGTGGATGCGCAGTTCCATCGGGTCACCGAGCGGAGCCAGTTTCTCGAGTTTGAGATCGGCTCCCGGAATGACACCCATGTCCAGGAAATGCTGGCGAAGCGCACCTTCACCGCCTACCTTCAATATTTTGGCGGAATGACCCGTCTTTAATTCGGCAAGATTCATTTGTGTTCCTCTATATCCTCAATTTCTTATTTATGTACGGCATTCCGGCTCCCCTCCGTTTATGCCGTGCATATTATTGTCAGTCGATGACGCGGATCTCCTTGATCACCGGACGGTCTTTCTCTTCGACCGCGCCGTTTTCGCCATAGGGAACTTCCGCGATCTTATCGACAACGTCCATACCCTCGGTGACCTGACCGAAAGGAGCGTACTGTCCGTCAAGATCCGGACGGTCCTCCAGGCAGATGAAGAACTGCGATGTTGCGCTGTTATAGCTTTCGGCGGTTCTGGCCATGGAGATCGTTCCGCGCAGGTGCTTGAGACTGTTTGATGTGTAGTTGTTGGCGGAGAATTCGCCCTTGATCGCACTTGGTGTTTTTCCCTCCCATGTTGCCGGTGCAGCTCCGCCCTGGATCATGAATCCGCGGATGATGCGGTGGAAAGTGGAACCATTATAGAAGTTCTGCTTCGCCAGTCCGATGAAGTTGTCGACAGAAAGCGGAGCATTGGCGCTGTCGAGCTCAACCTTGATGACGCCATAGCCTTCGACCTCGATCTCAACATGGTGTTTCACAGCGGCCTTTTTCTCATAGCGTGTCGACTTGCATGCACAGGCGCAGCCGATCGTTGAGATGAGAAGAGCGCAGGTAGTGATCTTTACAAGCAGTTTCTTAAAACGGTTCATGATTTCTTTTCCTCTTTTCTTTTATCCTAAGATTATTAAAGCTTCACATCATAGAGCGGCTCGATAGAAAAGGAGCGTCCGCTCAATCTGTGGTGGATGTTTTCCTTCGGGATCTTGCCGAAAAGCAGCGTGGAGGCGAAGAGCTGCTGATAGCGCACCTTGCCGCCGCGGAGATTCTTAAAGTGCAGATTGTACTGGTTTCTGCCGTAGTTTCCGTCGCCGATGATCGGGTGACCGAGATGGGCAAATTGCGCGCGGATCTGATGGGTCCTTCCGGTGACGAGTTCTACCTCGATATCGGAGACATCCTCGCCGTCCGGTCCGGCGCCCGCATAAGTCTTCAGGACGCGGTAGCGGGAAGTGATCGGAAGATCACCCTGCTTCGGAACATCGTGGATAAAGACGTTACCCGTCGGCGGCTTCTCGAGATATGCAGATACTTCCTTCATGATCGCTTCATCCTGACAGATGACGTGTGTGCCGACTGTCGGAACTCCTCTTACGAGGCAGCGGTAACGCTTGGTGATCAGGTCGGCCTTAAAAAGCGCGATCGCATCTTCGAGGCTCTTTTTATTCTTCGCAGTAAGAAGGATGCCGCCGGTATTCATATCGATCCTGTGGCACAGGTCGAGAGAAGGGTTGTGGTAATCCCTGCGGAGGATATCGATCAGACAGTCGCCGCTCATGCCTTTGCCGCCATGGACCGCGAGGCCTTGCCGTTTATTTACCAGAAGAAGGTCATCTGACTCAAAGACGACCTTATAATCGTCGTATTCGGGTTTCTTAGTATCTGTGCTCTGCTCGAAAAGCACATCCGGAATCCACAGCTCTACGCGATCCCCTTCGTTTACAGTCATATCTGAGGAGATACGCTTCCCGTTAATGCGGATATCCTTATGCTTCAGTGCTCTCTGAAGAGCAGAAGGCGTCAGGTTCGGGAATTCGAGGATTGCTGCACGGATCACTTTCTTGCCGGCACTTTTGGAAGAAACAGTAAAATCTTTCATTTATATCACCTTAATAAATTAACCATGCATATTATTCACCATTTTTATATAAATCTCAAGAGATACAGTCGTCCGGAAAAGAATATCTCTCCTGCGGCTCAAACAATACGCTGTCGCATAACTCGCCACCGGAGAGATTTCTTTTCCGGGTGTCTATTTCATAAATGAGATTCATGATAAAATTGGGTGCATGAAAAGTGAGGAGATCTGATATGGACAAAACAGCCTGCCTGGTTAGCATCAAGACAGCTTTTGAGGAAGAAGAGAAGCGTTACGAGGGATCTTTCGAACAGACGGAGGATCGCATCCGTGTGGCCTGGACCCAGCCGGAAGAAAATAAAGGCGAGGGAGAGTCGAAGTTCCTTCTGAGCTACCGTGTAGCTGAAAAACTCCTGAAGATGACAAGAAAAGGATCGACGGAGATGGAGATGACTTTCCTGGAAGGGGAAGTGACGGACGGCGTGATGCATACGAGTCACGGCGATTTTGACCTTCGGATGGAGACTTTCGGGATCCTTTTCTTTCCGGATGCGGCCGATGAAGAAACTGTGATCGACGGCAGGGAATACCTCGTAAAGAAGGCGATGCTCGAGTACGATCTGCGTTTTCCAAACCAGGATCCGATGCGAAATTCCATGTTTTTTAAAGTACATCTTGCCAAATAAGAAATTTATGTATAAAATCTATCGGTAACTCTTTGAAAGTTGCTTGACAAAGGGTTTTCGTTAGTGCATAATATCTTTCGCGCCTCAGGGATTTAGTGTGGCTGCGAATGAATTAGAGAGATCTAAGATTTGTATTGGAGGTGGATGCGATGGCTCATCCGAAGCGTAAATGGTCGAAAGCTAGAACTTCTCGTCATAGAAGTGCCTGGAAGCTCGT
>JAILHZ010000064.1 GCA_024695545.1 Clostridiales bacterium | reverse complement strand
GATCTGATCAATAAGCCGTATGATCCGGCCGGAACAACTCTTCCGGATGGCGTAAGCTTTGAGGGAGCAACTCTTTCACTGAAGTCGGAGACGACGCTTTCTCTGTACTTCAAGAGCGATGCCAAGCTGACCTTCAGCTGTGGAAGCAGAGTCGTTCAGAGATCTACTAAAGACGGCTATCAGATTGCACGTATCCGTGGAATCAATGCAGCGGAACTGGATACGGATCTCGAATTGACGGTAACCGTAAACGGTGAGGACTACAAGGTAACCTACAATCCAATGACATACTGCTATAATGTCATCAGTGATGATTCCTACGGGGTGGATGCACAGAACTTCTGTAGAGCGCTGTATCTGTTCCATAAGGCATTTATGGCCTATTTAGGAGTACAGTGAGAATCAGGCTTCTACTGTTAGGGTTGTAATTTGTTGAAATCTGAGAGAAGAGTCAGTTATTTACTGACTCTTCTTTCATTTTGCATTGTTTGTGTTATGGTAAGGGCTATCTAGTGATAAACTTATAGCACCATACTTTTATCACGGAAGCGTGATAAAAGTATGACCTCGGGATAGACTGTAAACGCCGGAAACGGGCAGACTGATATTTGATGAAAAGGAGATTCAGACGATGGAACAGCTTTCGAATCAGAAGAAACTGAGGCCATGGATGGGCTTTGTTGCCCAGATATGTTTTCTTGTGCTGTTCCTGACTGCGGGCGCCTGGATGCAGAGGAATCTCGGTATTGCGGGACTCGTCTGTTCTGAATTGATGTTCCTTGTGGTGGCCGTTTTCTACTGTCTTATCCGTAAGGTAAAACTGAAAGAAATGTTCCCGATGAAGAAGTTCACGGTAGCCGAGTTTTTCGGAACAGCGATCCTCGGAGCTGCAGGTTTTATGCTGAGCCTTCTTTGCGTCGGGTTCTCTCTGGCGGTGCTTCCGAAATCCTACCGTGCCGAGGTTACGGGACTCAGTGAATATATCTACGGGAACATGAATCTTCCGATGCTCATCCTGATCGTGGCGATACTTCCCGCAATCTGCGAGGAAGCCATGGAAAGAGGGTGCGTGCTCTCGCACTTCCGAAGCATCAAGAAGGACTGGGTGATCGTCCTGATCATGGGAATTTTCTTCGGCATCATGCACTGGTCTCCGCTGCGCTTTCTGAACACGGCGGTGCTCGGCGCGATGCTCTCGTATGTCATGGTCAAGAAGAACAATATCCTGCTTCCGATGATCCTTCACTTCGGGAATAACTTGGTCTCTGTCGTTCTCGGCTACCTCGGGCAAATGATCAGCTCCGGTAACACTGCGGATCTTAATGAAGTCGATATGGTGCAGCTGATGGGCTCGTATCTGTTCCTTTCCTGCGCGGCACCGGTACTGATCGTTACCGCCATGATGCTGATCGACAGGGAACACCACAAGGCGACGAGATTCATCATCGGCGGATGCCTTTCCGGAATCATGTTCTTTGCCGGAATCACGCTTCTTATGTTTTCTTCAGTGGCCTCGGGCGCGGTCTGATAGAATCGTACTACCCATGTATTGACAAGCACTTTTTTGTTGTGCTATTATCGCTACAATTGAATATGGAACAAACCGTTGACGCGGAGATAACGGCAGTGATGCCTCTACAGAGAGCCTGCGATGCTGAGAATCAGGTGAGAAACAAGTTGTCAAATGGACCGCTGAGGGCGCAGTCAAATGGTAAACCCAGAGTATTCTGCGACGTTTAGTCAGACGTAAATTGACGGGGATATGTTGGTATCTCGCTAAGAGCACGGGTCATACCGTGAAGCAAGGTGGCACCGCGGATAGTGCAAGACATGTACATTCGCCCTTGACAGAAATAGAACTGTCGAGGGCTTTTTTGTTCCCCCTCGAACAGGAAGGAGGACAAAAATGAATATTTTGCCGAAGCTTGAAGAAGTAAAGGAAATCGCGAAGAAGAACGCCTACAGTGTCGTTCCGGTAAGTGTTGAGATCCTTTCCGACTTCACCACACCGATCGAGACGATGCGCATCCTGAAGAATGTCTCGACCCACTGCTACATGCTCGAGTCCGCACAGGCGGATGAGACCTGGGGACGCTACACATTCCTGGGCTTTGAGCCGAAGCTCTCCATCACCTGCAGTAACGGTGACATGACGATCGGAGATGAGACGATCCATACCGAGGATCCGGAAGAAGTTCTCCGCAACATCCTTTCCGAATATAAGAGCCCGAGATTTCCCTATCTTCCGTCCTTCACAGGTGGTCTTGTAGGTTATTTTTCCTACGACTATCTCGGATACAGCGAGCCGACGGTAAGAGCCAATGTAGAAGACTCCGAAGAGTTTAAGGATGTAGTTCTTATGCTCTTTGATAAGGTCATCGCATTCGATAACTTAAAGCAGAAGATCGTCCTGATCGAGAACATGAAGATCACTGACGGCGAGAAGACGCTCTCCGATGAGCAGATCGAAAAGAATTACGACGCTGCGGTAAAGACGCTGAAGTATCTTTCAGACCTCATCCATAACGGAAAAAAGTCCGAAGAAAAGCCCGGAAAACTTCTCGGCGAGGTCAAGGCGCTTTTCGAGAAAGACCAGTTCTGCGAGATGGTCGAGAAGGGTAAGCACCACATCTTCGAGGGAGATATCTTCCAGATCGTTCTTTCCAACCGTCTTGAGGCACCGTTTGAAGGAAGCCTTCTGAACACTTACCGCGTGCTTCGAACAATCAACCCGAGTCCGTATATGTTCTATTTCTCGGGAACGGACGTAGAGGTGGCTGGCGCTTCTCCGGAGACACTTGTTAAGCTTGAGAACGGCATTCTTCACACATTCCCGCTTGCCGGAACACGTCCGAGAGGCGCAACCCGTGCGGAAGACATGGCGCTGGAAGTGGAACTTCTTTCCGATCCGAAAGAACTTGCCGAGCACAATATGCTTGTTGACCTCGGAAGAAACGATCTCGGTAAGATCAGTAACTTCGGTTCCGTTGAAGTTGAGAAGCTTCACTCGATCGAGAGATATTCCCACGTCATGCACATCGGTTCCACCGTTCGCGGCGTGATCCGTCCGGAGTACGATGCGCTCGATGCCATTGCTGCAGTGCTTCCCGCAGGAACACTTTCCGGCGCACCGAAGATCCGTGCCTGCCAGCTGATTGCAGAACTTGAGAACAACAAGCGCGGCATCTACGGCGGTGCGATCGGATACATCGATTTTACAGGCAACATGGACACATGTATCGCGATACGGATCGCATATAAGAAGAATGGAAAAGTATTTGTAAGATCCGGTGCCGGCATCGTAGCCGATTCCGATCCGGAGAAAGAATACCAGGAGTGCCTGAACAAAGCGAAAGCTTCTCTTCGCGCTCTCGAACTTGCACAGGAGGCTGACTTATGATCCTGCTTATTGATAACTACGACAGTTTTTCCTATAACCTCTACCAGCTCGTCGGCACCATCGATCCGGACATCAAAGTGATCCGTAACGATGAGATGACCGTAGAAGAGATTAAGGCGTTAAACCCGAGACGCATCATCCTTTCCCCGGGCCCGGGAAGACCGGAGGATGCAGGGGTCATCATGGAGGTCGCAAAGACCATCAGTAAAGAGATCCCGACCCTGGGTGTGTGCCTCGGTCACCAGGCGATCTGCGCGGCATACGGCGCAACTGTTACCTATGCAAAAGAACTAATGCACGGAAAACGTTCAGAAACCGAACTGGATATTAACGCTCTCCTGTTTAAGCATTGCCCGAAGACGGCGCAGGTGGCAAGATATCATTCACTGGCAGTTGATGAGAAGACGCTTCCGAAGGAACTCAAGGTCACTGCAAGAACACTTGGTGACGGAGAGGTCATGGCGGTAGAGCATACGGAGTATCCGATCTACGGCGTGCAGTTCCATCCGGAGTCGATCCTGACCCCGATCGGAAAGAAGATCCTCGAGAACTTCCTCCGTTGAGAAGACCTTGAAAAACGAAATAAGAAAACAGAGAGTCACCCGCCCCGCGCGGAAGTAAACAGTAAAGGAGATAATGAAAATGATTAAAGAAGCAATTGTTAAGATCGTAAGCAAAGAAGACCTCACATACGATGAGGCCTATGCAGTAATGAACGAGATCATGAGTGGTGAGACCACGGCAACACAGAATGCCGCATTCCTCGCAGCTCTTTCCACAAAGAGCGCAAGAGCAGAGACCACAGCAGAGATCGCAGGCTGCGCTGCCGCGATGCGTGAGCACGCGACACAGGTCGAGACAGGTATGGACGTATTCGAGATCGTCGGTACCGGCGGAGACAACGCAGGTTCTTTCAATATCTCCACCACATCCGCAATCGTTGCAGCGGCAGGCGGTATGAAGGTTGCCAAGCATGGTAACCGCGCAGCATCTTCTAAGTGCGGTACCGCGGACTGCCTCGAGGCGCTCGGAGTAAATATCGACCAGAGCCCGGCAAAGTGTGTCGAGCTTCTGAAGGAAGTCGGCATGTGCTTCTTCTTCGCGCAGAAGTATCACTCTTCCATGAAGTATGTAGGTGCAATCAGAAGAGAACTCGGTTTCAGAACCGTATTCAATATTCTCGGGCCTCTGACCAATCCCGGAAAGCCCTCTATGCAGCTTCTCGGCGTGTACGATGAGTATCTTGTTGAGCCGCTGG
>JAILHZ010000062.1 GCA_024695545.1 Clostridiales bacterium | reverse complement strand
TACCCGTTCCGGGACTGTCAGCTGGATGCACTTGCAGCACTTGCGGATGCGGCAGTAGATGCGGCGACGATGCATGCGATCTCGGCTGCGATGATGGCGGAGATGATCGCTGCGCTTACGCTGTCTCTGACTGTGCTGTTCATGTCGGCGGTGTAGGCGTCGATCACGATGGCAGTAGCGATCATGTTACGGATGCGCTTTCCGGCGCCCATGGAACCCATGCCGCGGATCTTCTTCAGACGCTCGCTGACATCGCGAATTGACGCGCAGACCATATCCGTATCCTGACGCTTCACAAGAGCGGAAATCGCTCCGATGATCGGCATGCCATAAGAATCAAAGCGGATGCCGTAGGACTTCAAGGCTTCATGTGTTTCTTTTGCGGACTTGGCCATTTCTGACGGGAATCCGTCAAAGATGCTGAGCATGCAGGACAGATACTGGATCTTATTCTTCAGATGATAGTATTCCTTTAATGCCTCGAAGTGATGCTCGGCTCTGGCGACTACAGATTCCGGCTCAATTCCCGAAAGCGCCATGAGTGTGATGTTCACCAGATCCTCACGGCCGGTGATCATCGGATGGGCCTTTCTTTCCAGAGAATAGATCTTTCTGGTTCTGGCGATGACCTCGTCATACTCGGATTCTCTACAGTTTTTAAAGATCATGATGGCCGAAAGGACCAGGTAGTCGGAGTTAAAGAATTTCTTGTCGAGCTTTCTGTGGATCTTCGCAATCGTGTCCATTGCCTGCTTAGGATCTGCGCAGGAAGCAATCGTAGCCGCGACGATCTGGCGGGCATTGCCGCGCCCTAAGGTGGAAAGGATCCCGGTACTGCTCTTAACGACGAGCTTCGAGCGGAGGAAGCGGTCTTCGTTCATCGGCTCGGTATCACCGATAAAGGCCGATGCGCATCCGCAGGCTTCCATGCTGCTGTTCAGCACATACGCGTGCTTCGCCATCTTAAAGTTTTTCTCAAAAACGGAAATGCTCACATTGATTTTTTCTTTCATGTTCGTATCCTCTCTTTCCGAAGAAAATCTTACCACAACAATGGTAAAAAATCGGTTAAGTAGCCTATAAGTTTAGGTAAAACCCGCAATGTCGGAAAAAAGAGGAGAACTTGTCAAATCCTTTCAATAACTTCCGTTTGCATACAATAATACTTATGTTATAATCAACTTTGGTTTAGAATTTTTTGACAGGGGTGCAAATGCATGGCGTCTGAAAGTGTTAAGAAGAAGCAAGAAGAGGAGATCGACCTTCTGAAACTGGCCAAGGTACTATGGCGCAAGATATGGGTAATCCTGATCTGTGCGATCATCCTCGGTATTGCCGGTTACTACTGGACATATAGAAAGATGTATACATCTTATAAGTCCTCGGCGATGCTCTATGTAAACAACAATTCCGTTTCCTTAGGTTCCGCGAAACTGAGTCTTACCAGTGGTGATATCAAGGCGGTCAACAACCTCATGGAAACTTATTCCGTTATCCTGAAGTCCAGAACGACTTTGAACGAGATCATTCAGGAGACGGGCATTCCGTTCACCTACGAAGAGCTCAAAGATATGATCAAGGCGGAGACGGTCGGCGATACGGCGATCTTCAAGATCACGGTTACGACCTCGGATCCGGAGCTTTCCGCGCATCTGGCCAATTCCATCATGGAGGTTCTGCCGAATAAGATCCAGACCATCATCGAGGGTGCTTCCGCGCAGATCGTTGATTACGCGGTAACCGGTGAACCTTATGTCAATGGACGTCCTGTGAAGACAGCCGCGATCGGTGCCCTGATCGGTATCGTTCTTTCCTGCGGTGTGATCATCTTCATGAGCCTGATCGATACGAAGATCAGAAATGAGGAATACCTCCTCGAGACATTCAAGGATCTGCCGATCCTGACCAGCATTCCGGATCTCAACGAGTCCGGCAAGGGCGGTTACTACGGCTATAGAAGATCCGAATCGAAATCTTCGGAGAAGTCCCGCCCGGCAAGCGCCGCAGCGCGTCAGCCGTCGGTAAGACTGGATGACGAGGACGATGAGGAGAGTTCTGCTCCGATGAGACCGGGAAACGAGGGTAAGTGATATGGCAAAAAGAAACGCATATGCAAGTAACGATAACGACGCGAGCTTCATTGGTGAGAACCTGGGCTTCGAAGGTAAAGAATCCTTCAACCTGCTTCGTACCAATATCCTCTACGCTGTAAAGAGAAAAGACAGATCCGCCAGAGTCATCGGTGTTACCTCTTCGGTACACGGTGAGGGAAAGAGCCTGACATCCGTTAACCTGGCGTACTCCGTTGCAGAGTCCGGACGTAAAGTACTCCTGATCGAGTGCGACATGCGTCTGCCTACCTTGAGAAGAAAACTCGGCCAGAAGAAGGCTGCCGGTCTTTCGAACCTGCTCGCAGGTGTTGAGGAAGACGGTGAAGTATTACGCCAGAACGTTAATGTTACGGGCCTGGATGTTATCTTCGCGGGTAAGACACCGCCGAATCCGTCCGAGCTTCTGGCTTCCCACACTTTCTCGAGACTGATCGAGAAGGTTGAGAACTACTATAGCTTCATTATCCTGGACCTTCCGCCGGTTTGCGAGGTTTCGGATGCCCTGATCGTAAGTAAGCTTACCGACGGTATGCTCATGGTCGTCCGTCAGGACTACTCCACCAGCACCGACATCGAGTATGCGATGCGTCAGCTCGAGTATGTAGATGCGAAGGTCCTCGGATTTGTTTATAACGGTGCAGACAGCAAGACGAGACGTTATAAGTATAAGTACGGATACGGGAAGGGCTACAGCAGGTCATGATCGATATCCACAGCCACGTCTTACCGGGCATAGATGACGGAAGCAAAAGCGCGGAGATGTCCGTGCAGATGCTGCGCGAAAGCAGAAGACAGGGCGTGGAATGGATGTGCTTTACTCCTCATTTCTATGCAGATATGATGGATCCTGCCACTTTCTTACAGAGAAGAAAGGCGGCGGAGGAGCTTCTCATTGCGGAGATGAAGGAGCCGGGGATCGCCTTTCAGAACGATCCGGAAGTTAACGGTTCGTTTCCCGGATTCATTCTCGGATCAGAAGTTCACTACTATAGAGGTATCGGGAGAAGCGAAGATATCCGTTCCCTTTGCCTTGGCAAAAGTTCTTTCTTCCTTTTAGAACCGCCATTCCGTGACTGGACAGGAGCTTTTCTCGAGGACGTAAGGACATTAAGAGATGAACTGGACCTGAGAGTGATCATCGCGCACATTGAGAGATATCTAGATCAGGATAAGCGACTGGTCAGGGAAATTCTTGATGAGCCGGGGATCTACATCCAGAGCAATGCGGAAGCTTTCATTGACCGAAAGACCAGAAAGAAGGTCATGAAGCTTCTCCAGGAAGAGAAAATCGATTTCCTCGGAACGGATTGCCACAATATGACCTACCGTCCGCCGAATATGCTTGATGCATGGGAAATCATCGAAGATAAGCTCGGTTCAGGAGCTTTGGAAAGACTTGAGGATAACAGCTTCGTTCTGATCGAGCGGGCAAGAGGATAAGAAGTTTTCCCTATATAGTGGTATTATGAACTATGTAAGGAACAGATCCCGACAGAACGGGAAAGAATGAAAGGAGGGGAGTACCCTTATGAAAAAAAGAATCGTATGGATCGTGCTCTCCGTCGTGATGTTCCTGGCGAGCATCTGCCTCATACTTTATTATCTGTGGGGTAACGGCTATCTGTGGAAAGCAAAGTCCGCTCCGGCCGCACAGACCTACGAAGAGTTTACTTATCCGTCGATTGACGAATCCGAGATGGCTAGTCTTACGGACTTTGTCAAAACTACGACAAAAGATCCGAACGAGCCTACAGATCCGAATGCGCCGACTGAACCGGCGAAACCGATTGAGATTGAGTGCCCTGTCAACTTCGATGAACTCAATCAGGCGAACGCGGAGATCATCGGATGGATCTATATGAGCAAGCCGGAGATCAGCCTTCCGATCTTAAGATCCCATACAGATGACACCTGGTATCTGTACCACGATGCCGTAGGTAACTACAAAAAAGGCGGTTCTCTGTTCGTCGAGCATGACTACAACACCTTTGATTTTTCTGATCCGGTCACCGTGATCTATGGTCACCGCATGAACAGCGGAGCCATGTTCGGCACCCTTCAGGCCACGGTTTCCGAGTCCGATTATTTCAATTGTGACAGGTATATTGTGATTTTTACACCAAATGAAACAAAAATTTATCAAATTTTCGCTACATTACCTAGTGACAGTGACCACATTCTGTACTATAATAACTTCAATGCGGAAGGTATTTTCGATGAGTATTTTGATGCTCTTTTTACAAAGACGGGAGTCGATGTAAGCCTGATACCGGAAGCAAAGCCTTCGCAGGGCGATCACGTTCTTGTCCTTTCCTCATGTTTATGGGGAGACAGGCACAGAAGGTTCCTGGTCTTCGCGAAGCAGGTTTATTAAGTTTATTAATAGTAAATTTGTAACACAAAATCTAAATTGCATGGGGGTTTACAAATGAAGGCTTTAAAAGTTTTGGCAACAACCGCACTGACCGTCGCTATCCTTGGCGTACAGGTCTTGGCAGCAGCACCTTCTCCGTCGGTTAAGGGAGCTGTAAGAGTAAAGAAGGCAACAACTTCTGACGGAACAGACATTACCGCTCAGCTGGTAATTACTCCTCTTTCTGAGATGGGTTCCACACCTTACGCAGAAGTTAAGGCTTATCTGCAGAGTGCATCCGATGATTTCAAGGCTGCTTCTGATAAGCCGGCTAACCTGAAGGGTACAGACGGTGCAGCAATCAAGTCTGCTCTCCAGGCTAAGATCGATGCTCAGATCAAGAATGCGAAGGCTGAAGACATGGTAGCTTCCGAGATCTTCGATGTAAGCTACGTTGTAAATGGTAAGGTTACTGCTCTCCCGGGCACAACCAAGATTGAGTTCGAGTACACCGCTCCGGACGGATCTGCTGTAGCAGTTATCCATCAGGTTAAGGCAGGTGCTTGGAAGGTAGAAGATGGTCTGACAGTTTCTGTTGATTCCCTCAGCCCGTTCTCCATCCTCACAGTTAAGGCTTCCCAGTCTTCTAACGAAGAGGGCGGCGAAAAGTCCCCGCAAACCGGTGAGTATGTAACCAAGGGTGTTCTTGCTGGCGCAACCATTCTTGCCGCTCTCGGCATCGTGTGTGTAGTTCGTGCAAAGAAGAGCTCCGCAAACTAAGGATACAGTAATCAAAGTAGTAGGAATAGCAGTGGCAACACTGCTATTCTTTTCTATTTTGTTAGTAGTAACTGACAGGATCAAGAAGCAGAAAGAGAAAGATTCTGCTTCTACTCCTTCATCCTCATGGGAATTCGATCCCTATGAGAGTGAGGAGATCGATCCTGTTATTTATTTTGACGGAAAAGCATATGTCCATAAGAAGAACATCGAGACGGTGCTCTTCATGGGAATCGATACCTATGGCGAGACGCAGACCACAGATACCTACCGTAACCACGATCAGGTGGATGTCCTGATGCTCTGTGTGATCGATCACAAGGCGAAGACCTATCAGGTCCTTCAGATCAACCGAGATACATTTACCCCCATCCCGTATATCGGTAATACCGGTGACCGTGTAGGTACGATCGATGCACAGATCGCGCTCTCGCACACATACGGTTCCGGAGATAAGGACAGCTGCGGATATACCGTAGAAGCGGTCAGTACGCTTCTCCTCGACGAGAAGATCGATCACTATATTTCCCTTAAGATGGATTCCATCGCGATCCTCAATAAGAGCGTCGGCGGTGTAGAGGTTACGATCCCTGTCGATATGACGGTTGCCGATCCTCAGATGACGAAGGGTGCGACTCTCGTTCTTAACGATAAGCAGGCTGAAGCCTTTGTCCGTTCCCGTATGAAGCTCGAGGACGATTCCAATACCAGCCGTATGGCCAGACAGGATACATACCTTCACGCATGGCGTCTCAAGGCGAAAGAAAAGATGAATAAAGATGCCGGGTTTGCCCTGGATCTGATCTCGGACCTGAGCTACCACATGGTTGCCGACCAGAACCTCAATGGCCTTTCCAAGCTCTCCGGATATCTGGCTGACTATGAATATCTCGGTAAGATCAGCATCGATGGTGAGACCAAAGACGGTAAGGATTTCCGTGAATTCTACCCGAATGAAGACTCTCTGAAGCAGACAGTCATGACTCTCTTCTATGAGGAGAAAACCACGTAATACAGGCTTTGTAACACTGTTACACGATGTTAAAAGAAGGAAAAAGAAGTAAATGTGGTATGTCATCTGGACATCAACTGGATCAGAAGAAAAAGCAGCGGCATCGGTCAGGGAACTCCCCTGTCAGACCCGCTGTTTTGTTCCGAGAAGAGCCGTCCAGATAAGAAGA
>JAILHZ010000012.1 GCA_024695545.1 Clostridiales bacterium | reverse complement strand
TCTCATTCAGGTATTTTCCGACGCCCTGCCCCGACACGATGTCCGTATCAGGTGACAGGCAGTAGCCGCGCGACTTCACCGCCTCGATCGGATAACCGTCCGCGCGGAGCGACTCGACCGCTTTCCATACAGCAGTGCGCGACACATCAAGCTTCTCCGCGATCTCCTCGCCGGAGAAGTACTTCCCCTTATTCTTCTCAAAAAGCACCAGCAGTGCTTCTTTGGTGTTCTGTGGCTTCATGTGTTTTACTCTTTTCTTTCCCGAGTTCAGAGAAAAGATATCACTGATCAGATCATTAGTCAACCCTATTTCCATTTATGGTTAACTAACACTAGAACAAGGTATACTTCTTCATTTCAATAGTAAACCTCTCTCCCCTTCTAAATATCGCGAAATCTTTCCAAAAAAGTACTGGACATTCTTGTGAAATGGTGTATCATATGAATTGACAGACATATGAATGATTGTTCATATGTTCCGCATCAATAAGATTCACGCAGTTCCCGCAGAGCACCTCTGCAACAGTGCTTTTCGGGGGCGAAAGAAAACGGAGGACAATACACATGAAAAGAACATTCAAACTCGAAGATCTCGACTGCGCAAACTGCGCCGCAAAGATGGAAGATGCCATCTCCAAGCTCCCGGGCGTTACCAAGTGTTCCATCAACTTCATGGCACAGAAGATGATCCTGGAAGCTGATGACGACAAGTTCGACGCGGTCCTGAAGGACGCCGTAAAGTGTGTCGCAAAAGTTGAGCCGGACTGCAGGATCATCTTGTAACCGGATATTCACCCCTCTGTTCTATGTTTCGTTCTGAAAATGTGTAGAAAATAGAACCAAACCTAGAACAAACGGGGCATATTCTATGTTTCGTTCTAAAAAAGTGCGAAAAATAGAACCAAACCTAGAACAAAGGAAAAAGAACTATGACCAGAAAGCAGAAAAAAATCCTGATCCGTATCCTCACCTCCGCAGTATTGCTGGTGGTGCTGCACTTTCTTCCGCTTTCTGACATTCTGGAAAATATCTTCGGAAGCAGCGAGGACGGCGCAGCGCCGGCACTCCGCCGTGCAGCGACGATCGTTCTTTATCTTATCCCCTACCTGATCGTAGGATTCGACGTTGTAAAGAACGCGGTCAAAAAGATCGGCACAGGTGATTTTCTCGATGAAGAATTCCTCATGATGATCGCCACCGTCGGTGCTTTTATCATCGGAGAATATCCCGAAGCGACTGCAGTTATGCTCTTCTACCAGCTCGGCGAACTCTTCCAGAGTATCGCCGTCGGAAAGAGCAGAAAGTCGATCGCCGCCATGATGGACATCTGCCCGGACACCGCCGTTGTGCTTCGTAACAACAACGAGGAGGAAGTCGATCCTTCCGAGGTCGAGGTCGGCGAAGTCGTGCTGGTCAAGCCCGGCGAGAAGATCCCGATCGACGGCGTGATCTCCGAGGGAAGCACCTCTCTTAACACCGCCGCGCTGACCGGCGAGAGCCTCCCTGTCGAGACCACCGTCGGATCTGCCGTTTATTCCGGATCCATCAATCTCAACTCCGCGATCAAGGTCACAACCACGACTGCATACGAGAACAGCACGGTTGCGCGTATTCTCGAGCTCGTCGAAAACAGCACGGACAAGAAAGCGACTTCCGAGAAATTCATTACGAAATTTGCCCGCATCTATACCCCCGCCGTCGTCCTCCTGGCGGTCCTGATCGCCGCAGTCTGCGCGATCTTTACTGACCTCGGGATCTCCGGCAGCATCTACCGCGGCCTGATTTTCCTTGTGGTCTCATGCCCATGCGCGCTCGTGGTGTCCGTGCCTCTCTCCTTCTTCGGAGGGATCGGCGCCGCCAGCCGTCGCGGCATTCTCGTTAAGGGCAGCAACTATCTTGAAGCCTTAGCCAAGATCGATACCGTCGTGCTCGATAAGACCGGAACACTCACAGAAGGTGCTTTTGCCGTAGAAGCGATCCACCCGAACGAGATCGATGCCGATGAACTGATCGACATTGCCGCGCTTGCAGAGAGCCGCTCGAACCATCCGGTCGCCGAATCGGTCGTAAAAGCACATGGCAAACACATCGATCCTTCCCGTCTCGGTGACGTCGAAGAGATCGCCGGCCGCGGCATCCGCGCGGTCGTCGACGGACAGGAATATTTTGTCGGTAACGGCAAGCTCATGGAAGACTTCAAGGCGGACTTCCACGAGTGCCATCTTCCCGGCACGATCGTCCATGTCGCACGCCGTGTTTCAACGGATAATGTCACCGGCTCCGGAGCCTGCGCAGTTACCAGCGAGTACCTCGGCCATATCGTCATCAACGATGTCCTGAAGAAGGATTCTCCCGATGCGATCGCGGACCTCAGAAAGTCCGGCGTAAAGAACATCGTCATGCTGACCGGCGATAACGGAAAAGTCGCCGCCCGCGTCGCAGAGCAGGTCGGCATCGACACATATCACGCGGGTCTTCTCCCCGCTCAGAAAGTGGAAAAACTTGAAGCGATCCTCGGCGCGAAAAGCACCGGTAATGTGGCTTTTGTGGGTGACGGCATCAACGACGCGCCGGTCCTTACAAGATCCGATGTCGGTATCGCAATGGGCGCGCTCGGATCAGACGCTGCGATCGAAGCTGCGGATGTCGTCCTGATGGATGACCGTCTCGCGAAGATCCCGGTTGCGATCCGTATTGCGAGGAAGACCATGCGCATCGTCATCGAGAACATCACCTTCTCGCTGGTCGTAAAGATTGCTGTCATGGTGCTCGGCGCGCTCGGCATCGCTGACATGAAGCTCGCGGTCTTCGGCGACGTCGGTGTCCTTATCCTTGCGATCCTCAATTCCCTCCGCGCAATGAGAGTTCCGAAATAAACCCATATTCTTAATTCGGGTCGCGGACTGTAACGTAATTGTCGCCGGTATCGATTCCGTATTTCTCCAGAAAAGCACTTAAGCCCGGTGCCTGTTCGGGTCTTCTTACCAGCATCGGCTGGTGGGCATCGCATCCGAGCACAAACTTCGCGCCCATCTTCGATGCCATTTCGAAGAAGCGGTCGCACGGATAGTGGCGTCCGTCGGAGAATCCGTACATGTTGATCTCGAGCGGGATATCCAGCTCGAGGGACTTCTCCACGATGCGGACCATGTGTTTTTTATAGATATCATCCGGACCGGTATAGTGTATCAGATCCGGGTGTGCCAGATACGTGAAAAGCCCTGTCTCCATGCCCTCGATCGTAGTATCGACATACGAGCTCAGTTCTTCTTCGCTGTCGGTGGCTTCGCCGACGTAGATGCCTTCGACCTCATTCGGCGTGAAGTGCTGTCCCTGGATGAGGTAGTCGAGAGGATATTTCCGAAGTTCCTCGATCAAAGGCGGGAAATACTTTCTCGAATACTCGACTTCATATCCGATCAGGATCTTAATGTCATTCTTATATTCTTCGCGGAGTTTTACGAGTGTCCCCGTATAGTCCGGGATCTCGTTCATCCGCATGCGGATCCATGAATAATGTTCTTCTTCAAAAGGCTGCGGTACGTGGTCTGAAAAGCCCAGCACCTTAAAGCCCTCTTTGATTGCCTGTTCAATATATTCGCGCTCCGTACCCTTCGCGTGATTGCATCGGATCGTGTGCGTGTGATAGTTTGCCAGCATTTGTATTCCTTCCCGGTTCACGGGCCCCGCGGCCCGGTATTTTTCCGGCAGCAGCTGATCCAGCCCGCCGGAGCAGTGCTTTTCGCGCAGAATAATCAGCGCTTCTCTTTCAGCATGAAGCCGCATTCATCCGCGGCGTCTCTAAAGCACGAAAGGATCTTCTCCGCATAGTCGCCGAGATTCTCCTCCAGTATCGCCGTATTTACGAAAAGCACTGCGTTGTCAGCGCTCATACAGCTCAGGCAGTCGTAAAGTGCGTCCAGGTTCTTTCCGAAATACTCCGGAAATCCCATCTCCTTCGCAATCGCTACATACGCCGCTTCCTTATTCGTCATATCTTTTCCGTCAAGAAGATAAATGTTCATGTCATTCCTCCCCGTAAAGCAGCGTGAATGTTTCGTAATGGTCGTCAGTATAGTAGATCAGGCCGTCATTCGAGAACACGATGCGCTTGGCGCCACGGGACTTCTTGCCCTTCGTGTCGATGTCGCACTCGGTGTACGTTCTTCCCTTCTTGGCCGGAAGCCGGCCTTCACGGTTTCCGAACCTGTCTCCGCCGATGCTTGCTCCCGGGAAATAGTCCTCCAGGGATCCGCCTTCCCAGCCCTTCGCCTGCGCTTCCTTCTTCGTGACAAAGTTCGACGGCAGGTGGCCGTACGTGTAGATATAAAGCGCCACATCGTCCTTCGACGTGTAGGTCCCGTTCTCATCGATCAGCGGCGCGGTCGTCGTCGGAGTCGTATCCTTCGTTTTCTTCGTCGCTTCGGTGGTCTCTTTCGTCGCCTCCGTAGTAGCTTCCGTCGTCGACTCGGTTGTTGCTTCCGTCGTAGGCGCGGCAGTCGTTGTCGTCGGTGCGGCAGTGGTCGGCTCAGCCGTCTCCTTCGAGGATTCTGTCGAAGTCTCCGTCGCAGCTGTCGTCGTTGTCGGAGCTTCAGTCGGCTTCGCCTTCTTCTTTTTGCAGCCGGCGAACAGACCCAGCGCGATGACGGCGCACATGATCAGAAGCCAGAGTTTCAGATGTTTCTTACCCATATGTCGTTCCTCATTTGTCTATTCATCTTTTCGAGCTCTATTATAGCAAAAGATTCCGCGAATGGGTGACGCCCACATTCCGCCGAAGCCGTGCCTCAATGGTTCACCAGGAAGTGCGGCGTCATTAGCGTGAACAGTGCGCCGAGGCCCGCGTTGACGATGGCGCCGACGGCCAGCATGACTGCGACCACGTGGAAGTACACGCCGAGCACGACGAAGACCGCAGCCGGGACAAGCCCGAAGTACAGGACCATGATCTGCGCGATCGTTTTGAATGTCGAGCCTGCTTCGCCGGGCACAGATACGTCGACAAAAGCACCGACCGTCGTGCCAAACAGCGCCACCGACAGGATGAATACGAACCATCCGGCTGCCACCAGCGGGCTTGTGCCGATCATGATCGCAGCAACCACGATGGGAAGAATCAAGTCGATCGCGTTGACCGCTATGCTGCCGAGAAGTGAGTACCAGATCTTCTTCAGCGGCGGTTCCGGGATCAGGACGAAGAACTCACGCTTCGTGTCCTCAAGAAGCGGATTTCCGAGCGTTCTGTAGAACATCAGGAAAGTCAGTGCGCATGCCGGGATGATGAAAGGATCGATCCCGGAGATGTTCGAGCGGCCGGCCGCCCATGCTGCCGCGATCGCAGAAAGCGTAAACACGACAAGTGTATTGCTGAAGATCTTGAATCTGCTGAATCTCAGACGGTTAAAGATTGCCTTATGAAGGAAAACGCTTGCGCCGGAACCTCTGTGGAATCCGTCACGCTCGAGCTTTGAAGAACGCTCCTTCTCGCGGGTCGTAACCACGCCGGAAGAGGACTTCTTCGCATTCTCCATGATGGCCGCATACTTCTCTGTCTCATACATTGCATCCTCATAGAAGTCGGCTTTCATCTTCCAGATGAAGATCACAACCAGCGCACATGCGAACACGAACAGTACGAGATACAGCAGCGACATCGCCACTTCGCCTTCGATCGCATTGTAGCAGAAACCGCGCATCCAGCCCCAGAACGGAACCCAGAATGTATTCTTGTTCGCGAAGAAGTCAAAAGCACCGGTAACTACGTCTTTTCCCGTTGCCATAACGTATGCGCCGAAAACACCGGCGAGGATCGCATAGGCGATGATAACGTATCTCGACAGCCCGGAAGTTCCGTGCTTTGTCTTGCTCATGACGGTATAGAATGTGACCTGCACGAGTGTGCCGAAGATCAGCACGAGGCCGTAGGCTATGATCAGGGACACCGCGCCCCAGACGCCGAACCCCGCATTAAAGATAAGATTCGGGAGCTGGAAAAACATGTAGAGCGAGAGCAGAAGCGAGACAGCCAATGTGCCGATCAGCCGGAACATCAGGACCGACTGCGGTTTCATCGGGGTCGCAAAAAGCATCGGCACATCGGCAGGCTTGAATATCTTACCCGATTTATTCGCATTTGAAATATTCATTGCAAGCGTCAGGAAGAACAGTGCGCTGATGATCAGATCGACCAGTTCCGTCATCGTCTTGCCGCGTTCCTTGAGGAAACCGGGCGTCTTATCCTTCTTCTCTGCCTTCACTTCCGAAGTACCGGAAGGATCGGTAACACCCTCTCCGTCTTTGACAGTAACACTGATCTCCTCTTTCTTATCGTCTTTCGAATCCGGGAGAAGGACGCCGACGCCGAGGCCGACCAGACCTCCGAGCAGCAGGCACGCGAGCATGATCGCGACCCACGTCTTCAGCACCTTCCTGATCGCATTGACGAAGGAGTGAAAAGTATAATAGAAAAACAGTCTCATTATTTGTCAGCCCCCTCTACAGGTGCTTTTACCGAGGAAGGAGAAAGACCTTCGGTTACGAGGAAGAACTGGTCTTCGAGTGTCTTGCCTGCGCGCTCGATCTCTTCGCGGCTGACATTTGCGCGGACTTCGCCGTTCTGCATGATGACGGTTCTGTCCCAGAGCATATCCACACTGTCGATGATGTGCGTACTGATGAGCATCGTCTTGCCCGCCTGGCGCATCTCCTCGATATAGTTCTTCAGTTCTTTGATCGCGTGCGGATCGAGGCCGAGGAGCGGCTCGTCCATAAGAATGATCTCCGGATCGGGAAGGAGCCCGACGCAGAGGTTCAGTTTCTGCTGCATGCCCTTGGAGAGCTCATCGCCGAACTTCTTTTTCTTATCGGAAAGTTCGAACTTCTCAAGCAGCATCTCGATCCTGTCTTTATAGTTCGTCATCTTGTACGCACGCGCGATAAATTCCATGTGCTCGATGACCGTAAGATTCGGATAAAGCGACGGAAGCTCGGGGATATAGCCCACGATTTTTCTGGCCTCCGAAGTCTTGTTCAGATAACCGTTGACCGTGATTTCGCCGTCATATTTCAGGAAGCCGATGATCGACTTGATGATCGTACTCTTGCCCGCACCGTTAGGTCCGAGAAGGACCGTCAAACTACCGGGCTCCAGCGTGAAAGAAACATCCTTGCACGCGACATTTTTGCCATACTTCTTGGTAACACGATTTACAACTAACATAATCTCTCTCCTTGCTTTGAGCCCCTTGTTTCCCTGACGCGTCCCCACGCGCCCCGCAGCTCATGATTACATATTAACGGAGATCGTTCAAGCAATCGCCAAGAAATCATAAAGAATTTCTAAAGTCGAAAAGCACTCGTGCCGCAGCCCTTTACTTCTGAGGATGCGCGTCCATAAACTCTACGATGTGCTGACGGTTCTTAAGCGCCGTGGTCGCGCCGACCTCGGTCGTGCAGATCGCTGCGCAGGCGTTGGCACGCATAAGGCAGTCCGTCAGAACCTCCTCCGGGATCGCGCCGGTATCTTTGGCAAGATCCTCCGGGACCGCGGAATCTCCAAGTTTTTCAAGTCTTCTCAGGAGTTCGGAAGCAAAAGCCGCCACGAAACTGTCGCCGGCGCCGGTCGCATCGACCGCCTGAATATCGTAGGCCGGATACTGACAGGAGAATTTCCTGTTCTTAAAGTAGAAGCCTTTTGCACCGAGCTTTATGATGACGTTCTTTACGCCATAGGAAAGGAACACATCCGCCATCTCGGACGGATCTTCCCTGCCGGTATAGTACTTCGCCTCATCTTCATTCGGCGTAATGAAATCGACCATCGGAAGAGAATCGGCGATATCGTCAAGTGTCAGCTTCACAAAGTTCGGAAGTTTCGTGTCCGCAAAGATCAGGGTGTGTGCTTTTACCGCCTCTTCACAGACTTTCCGGATGATCGCCGGATCGTTAAAAGGCGCGCGGAACAATGATCCCAGGATCATCATCTCCGAGCAGGTAAACGCTTCCGGGTACTTTTCCGGATGGAAGTTATAGCGGTGCGCTTCATTCGTGATCGACTTTCTCGAACCGTCATCATTGACAAACATCGTCGTCACCGGCGTCGGATGATCCTTCTCGCGCAGGAGCGAAGAGGTATCGACCAGATTCTTGTGGAGGTAATCCATGATCATGTCGCCTGCGGCATCCTCGCCGAGGAAGCACATGATCGCCGAGTTCATCCCGAGGCGTGCCGCCGTAACGGCTTCATTGACGGCCTCGCCGCCAACATTCAGTGAGCACGACGAAGCGCGGAATCCCGTCGCCGAGACCGGGTTCGGATCATACCCCTTAATGATACAGTCAACCAAAGCCGTGCCCATACACACGATATCCAGACGCTTCATAGAACTCTCCTTCTTGCTTCCAATAACACAATAATTTACCTTCTGCATTATACCACTCGGGCAAGTGCTTTTCGAAAAAGGCATAAGCAGGATTTATCTCTTTTTTCGGGAAAAGCACCCGTACATGGCAAGTCCCGGTCATGCCTTTTCCAGCATGCCGGGACTTTCAAATCTATTCTGTTATTCAATCACCTAAGGCGTATACCCCCGCCTTTTCAGAGCGGCCGATCAATCTTCTACCGTCTCGCCCGGGACCTCCGGAACACTCGCTGTGATTACATCGCAGGCCTCAAAGCCTAAAACTTCCAAGTCTAATCTCTCATACTTTTCCATGCTTCTACTCCTTTATATCATGTGGTCGGCTTCGGTGTATTGATATAGTTCATAACCGCCTGATAGTAGTCGTACAGTGCAACCATAGCATATTGCTTGCCGGTTGTAAATGTTCCGCTTGTATTCTTAAGTACTGCGTTGACATAGGAGAGAACACTTACCTCGCCCTGCTGGATAACATGCATGGAAGCGAAAGATCTCGGCCCGAGGCCCTCGACCACATACACATACCAGTTACCTTCACCAAGATCGTCTGTTCTCTTGAGGACCGATTCATCCGGATAGGAGTGATTATCCGCAAGCTTTACATAGTAATAGATCTTCGTCCTCGAGTTCATCGATACGGAATAGGCAGCACTTACGATATTGTTCTTGCCGACAGGACTTACGAAAGCGAAAGGAGCGACGAGTGTCTGTACTCTGGAGATATCATCCGAAGAGTAGTCCGAATTTTTAATAGCTTCTTCATGAGTATTGTTATCGGTCCATCCGGAGTTCTGGAGATAATAGCCGTAATCCTCCATCGCCTTAACCAGAGCGACTACATTCTTACCATAACCATCTGTATTCTTGATATACTCGCAGTATTCCTGACAGGAATAAACACTCTCGGACGTCTCGCCATCCGTACCATAGTGAAGGGTCGCCGTGAATGTATCCGCGATCTCCATAGCATTGAGTTCCAGGACAAAACAGTAAGTCGGTGCACCGAAAGCACTTTCTGTACACTCGGCAAATGTCACCTTATGTCTGCGTCCGTTCGAAAGCTTGAAGGTCACATAAACGGTGTCCTTATCCACGCCTTCCGGAATCTTGACCATGCACTTGACACCGATTGAATCTGACAGTTCGACTGCATAACCCAGGATCATCGGAGCCGGATAATCCTCGGTGCTCATCGGATACTGCTCATTAAACTCCGCTGTCGTGTACTCTGTATAACGGACATGGTTCGGGAAATCCTTCGTGGACTCTGCTCTGAGACGGTACTTCATGAGGTAGTGACGTTCGATCTGGGTACCGTTGTAAGTAACCGGTGCGTCCTTACTGTCCCATGTAGAGTCTACGTTATAGTACTTATTGCCAAGCTTGACGATATTCCAGCCATGCGCCTCGCCATTACCCAGACCTGCGATCAAACGGGTGTCAACACCCACTGTCAGAAGCATACGGTAAATCAGATTCGCATAGCCCTGACATACCGCAGTTTGATCGATCAGAGCGGCATATGCGGAATACTTCAGCGTGTAATCCTCATCTTCCAGGTTCGTGTAATCATATGTACAGTGCTTAGTAACATAATCATAGATTGCGGTGAACTTCTGATAATCCGTCTTTCCATCAAGATTCAGGGAAGCAATGACACTGTCAATCGTTTCAGCTACCTGCTGTTCCTGTTCCGCGGTGGTGTAATATTTCATATGGAATTCGTAAGTGACTTTAGAATACGTAGCGCTAAGACTTGCTGCGTTGCTCAGCACATGCCAACGGAGATAGTCACCTCTGTCCGGAACACCGGTATGTGTATATGCCGCATCTAAGATCGGCTTATAAAAACTCTGAACATACGCAGATAATTCATCACCTGACATTGAATGGAGATCCGGATGATCTGCCGGATAATTGAGCGTAACAGAAAACTCTTCCACACGGGCGGCCATCTTATCCGCCACATATGCGCCGGCCTCTTCCACAGTGTCAAACACCGAGGTATCCCCATCTGTTGCCAGAGTGGTGACGATCGCCGCGCGGTTCTCCTGCGCCGACACCTTATCTGCCATAACCGTTGCCGGGATCAGGCTGACTGCCATGGTCGCGGTAAGCAGTAAGGATAACAATTTCTTACTATGCTTCATAATACTGTCCTCCTATGTAATCCGACACCCTTCCGGGAGGGCCGGCTCATCCTGCCGAAGCCCGAAGCGCCTCAATTCACATAACATATCAGTAATATTTTACTCCACGGACTGCGCTCATTCAACTTGCCAATCGTAACTAAAGTGTTACGATTCGTCCTTCTGTCAGCGTTTTCCGAGAAGCGCGCGGTTATACTTTCTCCATTTGGAAAATGTCACTCTTGCGGCAATGAAAAGCGCCAGCGCGAAGACCTGCATGAGAAAGAAGAACCCATTTGCCTTAAACCCTCCGTGGAAGAGGCTGTCCTTGTCTCCATCCAGAGAGAGGATAAGGCAGTGCATGAGCCCGTTTCCGACAAGAACTCCCAGACAGCCGCCGGAAAGGTTCGACCAGAACTTCTCCAGTTTCTTTGTCGGGCCGGAAATATCTGCGATCCCGGCAATAACGGCGACGATGCCGAGCAAATAGAATAACGAGGCTAAGACCGCGAATAATGCCAGAGCACCCGCCGCGTCTCTTGACGCTTTGATCTTCCCAGCGTAATCCGCAATATTCAAAATCCATCGGGTCAGTTCGAGAGACGAGACCTCGGATTTAAAGACAGTAAAAAGATTGAGGAACGGCGAAGCTGCAAGAATAACCATGAACACGAGTGCAATGACTCTCGATCCTATCGTATCAAAAACTTTCGGTGCAACTCCCGGTGCCATCACCGGCTGCTGGTAGCCCTGCTGAGGATAAGCCTGTTGCGGCATATATCCTGGCTGAGCCATCGGTTGCTGGTAACCCTGTTGAGGATAAGCCTGTTGCGGCATATATCCCGGCTGAGCCATCGGTTGCTGGTAAGCTTGCTGCTGATAGCCCGCCGGAGCGACCGGATCAAGCGCTACAGTCTGCGCCAGCTGCTGCATCTGAGCCGGCGCTGCCTGCTGAACCTGCTGAGACTCCGCAATCTCTGCCTGATCCGCACTCTCTATCTCAAAATGATATCCGCATTTACTGCAGAACTTATGTGTATCCTCTACCTGTGACTGGCAATTCGGACATGTCTTCATGACACCACCCCCTAAAGAGAATTATAGCATCAGTCGCCCGTCACGAAACATGTATCTGTTTCCAGGTACCAGTAGATACCATATCTCTCGTCGCCCGTCTGATAGTAAGGGATCAGCGGGAGATCCACATTATAGCCTTTACAGTTGAATAGACCGGAGAGCATGAAATTCCCGTCGCCGTTTCGCGTGATATATGAATCAAGTTCATCGCGAAATCTCGTAAGCGAGACTCCTTTAGGAAGTATCAGGTATTCTTCTTCGAGCACGCTTTTCTGAGTTTTTCCGTATGTGATGTCAGATCTCAGCGCCGTCCCGAAAACCACTTTCCATGCAGGTGCAACTACATCGATGCCGGCACCGGCCGCGATACCCCATAGCTTCGACCCGAGCGGCACACAGAGAACAAACGGGCCATAAGTAAAGCCGACAGGCACAGGTCCTCGGTTTACCTCCGCGGCGGGAACGGGTTCTATCGAATTCGGGATCCGCGGTGCTTTTCGCGTAACAAGCTGCGGAAGCGCATCCGTCAGGACATGCGAGGAAAGCTTCATCTCAAAATCCAGAGTGATCGTTTCATTCCCCTTGAGCTTGACCGGAAGATACGGACCATCGTCCGGAAGGATCTCTTTTCTATTGGCGACCCAGACCGGGATCAGAATCCTGATGTTCGTGACCTCATCCGAGAAAGGCGAGTCTTCAACAACATGTCTGACCGACAGTTTTCCCGCGTCAAAATCGACATTCATAAAGAGTCTGACATGATCCGAGACCCTAACATTCGAGGAGATCCACTGCGCGATGATCACGTCATCACCGTCTTTATAGAACACCTGATCCGCAACCTTTGCGAAGTCCTCCATTCCGGTTCCGACACAGCACCAGAACGGATTCTTCTCGGGTGTATTCGGCGAATACAGACGATAGTAGCCGGTCGCCATCGGGTTGAAATATGTGTATCCGCCCTCCGGTCCCACCGAACCGAGTTTCGCATTCCAAAGCGTTCTCTCGATATAGTCGGCGAACCGGATCTTCCCAGTCCGTTCATAGAGCATCTGTGCAAGCTTGATCATGTTATATGCGCAGCAGCTCTCCGCGTTACACTGTGTGCGGGATCCGTCCAGAAGCCCGTCCTCGAAGAAGTGCTCCATGTCGCCGATGCCGCCTGTCTGATAGCACTGCTTGGCCGTGACGAGATCGAAGAAACGTGTGGCAAGCTCGATACGCGCCTCCGCGTCCTCAGAAGCACCTGATCCCGCTTCCTGCTTCTTGGGATCCACATCTTTTCGAAAAGCACCTGCCCCGCGCAGATATCCGATGATCTTCGGGATCGTCGCGTTCGCATGCACACCCTTCAGGCGGTTTCTGAAACCGAGAAGTTCATGATAGAGTTCGGGTTCATCGAAGACCTTTGCCGCGCGTCTGTACTTCTCATCTCCCGTTATATCGAAGAGCTGATAAAGGCTGTCATTCATGCCGCCGTACTCGACCGAGAGCACACGTTTTCTGGTTTCTTCACCCCACGACAGCGCACGGTCACAGCACCAGCCGGCAAGTTTTTCCGCCACGACGGAAGCTCCCTCGATATCTGCATACTGCCAAAGATCGATCAGGCCCTGCAGCACCTTGTGAAGCGCGTACCACGGCACCCACTGCTGTGCATCGGATCTTCCCTCGACGGCATCAAACTGGATCTCCACGTTGCCCGGATCCTGAACGGTCGCCGCGCTGAGGAAACCTGATCCGAGTTTTTCCTGACACTCGGAAAGACCGGCAACGATCGTCTCCGCTTTACCGGTGCAGACGGCAAGTTCTTTTCGTGCGGAATCAAGTTCCTCACAGGTGATCCTTTCGAGAGCAGCGACCTGCCCGCGAAGGTATGCGATCCGCATCGCGAGCGCTGAGAAATAATGACCGACACCGTGACCTGCGATGAGACTGTCTTCCCAACCGCCATAGGGCTCCGCATCCGTTTCGATCCCTGCGGTCCGGCGGAATCCGGCGAGCACGCGGTAAGTACTCATCTTCTCAAGAAATTCCGCATTCAGAGCCATCTTCCCGGTCCAGCGCGGTTCCGTCATCTGCACCTCTTCCAAAGCAAACCTTCTCATCAACTGCACCTCATCATTCTTGCCAAGAGCAGAACAGCTTAATCAAGATCAATATCCAGATACTCGAGCATTTCATCGAAGGTCATCTTCAGAGCCTTATATCTCGGATCGTCGACAAACTTTCCGTTTCCATACTTCTTTTCGAGTTCTTCTTCGGACATATCTTCCAGATCATATTCATCCATAAAGGCCTCATGATCCTTGTTCCATTCTTTTTCTATATCGGCGATGTTCCTGCGGGCTTCCTCACCATGCTCATTTGCCTCATCGATCCATTCATCCACATTTAAGTCTTGACTTTCAAAACACAGACCGGTAGCATTCTGTGGAAGTCCGAAAAAATTAGCAGCATATCCCTGGATATAAGCGATATACCATCTATCTCCGTATTTTACAGCATCCAGGAAAAGGAGCGCGTCTTTACCATTAATCGTAAGACTTACAGCCATAGGCTTATACCCGTCCGCATTCAGTGGAGATGACCAGGAAAGAATCAAATCATATTGCTTGTATGAATCAACATCTTTTAAATAGTATTCAGAATCAACACATTCTCCCACCTCTATATCCCATTCCGGATCAAAAACTGTATCCATCAGGCCATCGAGTTTCTTTGCGTCACTTTCTTGCATCACAGAATAAGTCATACCTTCGTTGACTTTCTGCAAAACCTCGTTCTTGTGAGTCGCAGAGATAATACTCATACGCATATTGTAGATCCAGTTCGAAACGGAAGCTCTCCGACGCTCGTAGTTCAGTTCGTTAATAAATGCGTCATCTGATCCACCCAGCACATAATAATCCGTATAAAAATGCTGTGGCATAACAACTGTTAATCGTCTCATATTTGTTTTTGCACTGTAGTTATCGCAGAAAGTCTCGATCGCAAATGTCGAGATCATCTTCTGTACATCCTGCTTTCCCAGCGCCTCACAGAAGGCAGTCGCCGCCTCTTCCGGAGAACGGTATCCGGATCCTTCCAATTTATTACCATTCTTTTTCTTGCCGCAGCCTGACGAAACAAGCATGATTCCCATCATAGTCACAGCAACAACTTTTCTGATTCTTCCAGCCATTTTACAACCTCTTTCCCCGTGTGTGCGAAGCACTTCACGAACCCGTTATATCTCGTATTATAACATTCGATGTTTAAGAATTGATTAAGTTTATTCTCCGTGCATTGACTCTCTAATTCCGTGGTGATACGTTTTTATCAAGGGATATAAGTATGTTGTGAAATTGGTACAAGGAAGTACAGGGAGGTGTTTCAGATGGAGATCATCTGGAAGCGCAAAGACGAATTCACTCTTCAGCCGAAGATCTACTCATTTCCGGAACTTTTCGCGATGGCGGCTCTGGTGTCGCTTCTCGGCTTTATGGTCGAGAACATGTGGATGCTGACCCGAAGCGGTTTTATCGACAACCGCAACATGAACCTGCCGTTTCTTCTCGGCTACGGCATCGCCGTCGTCGGCATGTATCTTATGATCGGCACCCCGCGGAAGAATCACCTTCTCTTCTACTACATTCTCGTATTCCTGTTCGTCTCAGCCGGCGAGATCGCCCTCGGCTTTCTGGTCGAAGATTTCTGCGGGTTCTACTACTGGGATTACACAAACCTGCCTATGCACCTGACACGCTATACCAGCCTCTTTACGAGCCTCGGCTTCTCTGCGATCATCACGGTCTTCATGTACTACTTCTTCGAGCCGCTGATGCGCCTTTTTCACACCACGATGACTCCGAGAAGAAGACGCATCGCGATTGCTCTGTTCATCGCTCTGCTCGTTGACATGCTCTATTCATTCCACCTCATGCATGAGGCGGGCGACGTCTACAAATCCTGGAAGATATATTTGAGCCTCCCGATCGGATAATCACTTCAGCGTATCGATATCCGGCATATCGATCGTCGTGTACTCCAGAGGCATCTGATATTCTCTCTCGTAGATTTCTTTCCAGACGCGGTAATTCTCTTTTCTGAGCTGATCGGTCTGCTTCTTATACGGCAGATTCTTATCAGGATAGATCGGCTCGGAAATATGAACGGTATACTCCTGGATCGGGAATCCGTCTTCGCCGATATTCTCGGTATCTCTCATCGTGATAAAGCACGGCAGGACCGGCACGTCGTTTTTCGCCGAGAAGATAAAAGCACCGTTCTTGAGCGGCTTCGGTTTTCTGTAGTTCCACCACATGCTCTGCTCCGGATAGACCAGAACAAAGTGACCATTCTTAAGGACTGTATTCGTCGCCTCGAAGAACTTTCTCATCGTGCGGATATCCGACGACAGCGGCAGCGTGTTACAGTTTCTCATGAGAAATCCGTAGAAGCCCGGGAAGGACGTATAGTTGCCCTCGCGGATGACGCGGTAGAACGTACGCTTCTTCTGCTTCGCCGCCTCATAGACAAGCTGGATGATGAAGCTGTCGAATGCATTGAAATGGTTGCATGTAATGACCGCTCCGGAATCAAGGTTCTGGAAGTGCTCGATGCCTTTCATATCCTTGATGATCAGCTGTCCGTTCTTAATGAGTTTATCGACGACTTTATGTGCCTGCGAAAACGCGACCTTCGTACGGATCTTCTGGGCAAGGCTCTTCTTCAGGTAATCGATATCATCCGGAAGCAGTGGCTTCGTCGGCGGGTCATCCTCGACATCCTCGAAGAATCTTCCGTCACGCTCGAATTCCTCGATCTTCTTAACGATCTCGACGCGGTCTTTCGCACGCTTGTCGCGGTTTAATATCTTAAGGTAATTGTCCTCGCGATTCGTTTCCTTTACCGCGGTCTTACGGAGTTTCTCCGCCGCTTCAGTATCGCGCCGGCGCTCTTCATCCGTGTATGCCTTAAGATCCGCTTCGATCTCCGGATACACGGGAGTAGCCTTGGCATAACTCATATAGATGTCCGCATGCGGGCAGTTCTCATAGTGCCACGGTTTGTTGAACATGATGTAGTGAAGGATCTTCGCCTCTTCGATCGGATACGTAATCTCGCCGAACACTTCCGTATTCCACCGCTGATCCAGGAAAAGCACCCGGTCCTTGCAGATCAGGTTCAGGTAGTCCTCGTCCTGTGTGACAACGAAATCATATGTATGCAGCTCCTCGAGGAAACGGTGCAGGATCTGCTTTTCGCGGAAACTCGTACAGTTCAGCAGAAGCACGCCCGCATTAAAGTAGTTATGGCGGGAAACTCCGAGACACTTCTCGACATACTCGCCGTACTCACTGATCTGTACCATCACCTGCTCGTGGCAGGCGGCAAGATAAAAGTCACGTAATTCCGTATTGTAAAAAGCACTGATGTCGCCCGGTATGATCGTATCGGCATCAAGATAGACAGCCTTATCCAGTTCCTGATGCATGTCGGCGATCAGCAGCCGGAAATAGGTGGTTTTCGAGTAGTAATCGCGAAGCGGGAATTCATGCTCGATGAGGTTTAAGTTCTCCGTAACATCCTCGAAGCAGACATCATAGGAGACCGCAAGGCCGGCGCTGTCGAGCTGATTGCGGAACTGATCCTGTGCTTCCGGGGAAATGTCCGTGTTGAGGATATAAATCGAGTATACGTAGTTCTCCGATGCATTCTTTAAAAGCGAATACATCGAAACCATACAGTATTTCAGGAATTTTTCATCACAAGAATAAAATACCGGAATGATCGGCTTAGCCATTTAGAATCCCCTCACAGTCTTTTAGTATTTTACCATAAACCTCGTAAACATCGTCAAATTGGTGGTACCGGAAGACCTTATGGACTTTCTCGATCTGCCACTGCTTGATGTTCTCGGTATGCGGATACGGAAGATAGAAAAGCCGCTTCGAGAAGTGCCTGACGACCGTATGCTTATGTAGGAACTTCTGATCGTTAAACCTCTGCTTCAGTACTTTCTTCTTCGACGTCGAGCGGATCAGCGCACTCTGGTCGGCAAAGACGAGTTTCTTCTTCTTGATCCACACTCTCGCCTTCTCGAAAAGCCCTGTTTCACGCGCCTTCTTCATGTTAAAGAGCAGCACGCCCGCATTGATATAGTGCGGCTGGATCAGATACTTTCCGTAGTGGTCCGGACATGCCGCGTATTCCACCTCCGACACATCCATGTCATAAAGAAGATGCACATCCCTGTTGAACATGATGTCCGCATCAAGATATAAAAGCTTGTCCGGGATCTCCGGGATCAGATCCGCGAACAGGCGGATCAGCGTATACGGCGAGCAGTATGCCGTCTCGTTCGGGCATCCCGAAAAGTATTCCTTGTAAAAATCACTTACGTCGATGACTTTGACTTCATTCTCAGGATTATATCTCTTGATCGTCTCTCGGAAGACCTGTTCCTGAGACTGCTTCAGCGGGATGTAATTATCCTTGATGGATGTAAGGTCCATCGTGAAGACGAAGAATCGGAAGGGTTCTTTTGAATCCGTACGCATCATCATGGAAAGCGCACAGGTAAGCATCCCGTCAAAGACTCCGGAATTTCCGCAGAAAAGAACATTAACCATGGGCCGCCTCTTTTCCGACGTCCGGGATCGTCTTCAGGTCAGACTGCTTATCAGCACTTTCTGCGTCCGTTTTCTTAATGTACTTAATGACCTCGACATCCGAGTTTTTCGAAAGCTCGGTCATCCTCGTGAACACCTGGTCGCGGAGTGCGTTCATCTTCTCTCTGACACCGGATCCTTCGGTCGCGAAGAACGGTCCGTCGATGTAGGTGATCATCTTCGGTCTCTTTCTGAATCTTCTCTTGTGGTAGGTATTTACGAAGCAGAACGAAGGCACGCCGATCTCCACCGGATATCGGAAAGACGTGTCAAGGAACGGACGGATCTTCGTGTAGTACGGCCAGATATGTGCCTCCGGATAGATCACGACCGGATGGCCTTCACTGATCCTGTTCTTAATAGCCGCAAGGAAATTCTTATACGCACTCATCCCGTCGGGAAGCGGAAGTCCGCCGAGCGCCGGCGTCCACTTGCCGAGCACGGGAACATTGAGATTATTCGGATGCACGATGATGTATGTACTTGCCGGCCACGGAAGGCGAGTCTGAAGTGTCGCATCACCGAAGGGCTGTGTATGGTTTCCATAGAGAAAAAAGCCCTTCTTCTTATACTGCTTCAGTTTCTCTTTTCCGACGATCTTCTGCCCGAAGATCACGCGTCCGTAGAACACCACGATCGGATACATTACGATGCGGTAAAGAAAAAAGCGTGAGAGTTTCTTGGAGAAGGATTTCCGCTCATAATCATAAGAGCCGTCGATCTTCGGAGGTGTCGTCTCGAAGGTCGAAAACTCGTCATTGAGCTCGTCTTGATAGTATATGACTTTCCTGTTATCCATTCCCCTGGTCTGCCGGCCCTTTCATTTCCGGGATACATCAAAAAAGCACAGACTCCCCTGCACTTGCATCCCCACGAAAAATTATAACTATATATATAAAAGCGTGTCAATTTGAAAGGACCAGACAATTACTGGGACATGACTGGATTTCCGCATAAAAAAGCAGCGGCAAAGGGTAATTTCCTTTGCCGCCGCTGACAGATAATTCAAGAGTTACGTCACGTCCTCAAAAGGAATGCTGTCCGTAATCACGTCTTCTTCCTCGAAGAGGATGATGCTCATTTCCAAATCTTCATAATTCTCTAATCTTCCCATCTTTATCACCTCATTACTCATCATCCACCGTGTGTGTGATTGCATAGTAATAATCCGCTTCTTCGTTATAGTAATACAGCATGCTGACCAGGACCTTCAGTTCGTATGTCCTCGTCTCAGTCGTTTCTCTGCTGAGCACGCTATAACAGTAGGCCAGCGGAGAGTAAGATACGCTTCCGAGACAGGTATCTCCGTCGTAGATGGATACCTCAAAGGAATTGTCCACATCATGTCCCGCGATGCCGCTGACCGTTACGGTCGTAATACCACCGGAAGTAATGGAACGGAGTGTCTTATTACCGAGCTTAAATACGGCATTTTCGGGAACTCCCTTGAACTGCAGGTTCATGGTGATCTCGGATTTCAGGCTGAGGTTTGTTCTGTAGAATTCAATACCGTCTCCGATCATCACATCTCCGCTAAACTGATATTGGCTCAGTCTGCTCGCGCTTTGGACCGCGATCCATCTGTCTGTCTCCGGTAAATACTCATCTGCGTACAGTTCAGTGTTATAGTTGAAGTATTTCTGCGCGGCGGCACCGTACTTCAGAAGGTACGGAACGATGCCCTGTTCTTTATTATATGTCGCAGGATGATCCAGAATATACTTCGCATATTCTCCTACAGAATACTCATATGTCTTTCCGGTGGCTTCTCCATCGATGATCTGTGCAGTGATCCGGGATGTCATCTCCTTGGCATTCACTTTACAAGTAAACATATAGCAGACCCTTCCGCCCAGATCCTTCGTCAAAGCCTTCTTCACAGAGACTTCCTGTGTGCTAACATCATCCCCGTCAAGGCTGCTGACGGTAAACACCATCTTCGCAGTATTGCTTGCGGCCAGATCATCATCGAGGAACATATAGAAGTTCACGCCGATAGATCCATCCAGACTCAGGGAATAACCGGCAAGATGTTCACCGAGGGTAAGATCGATCAGATCGCCTAAAACCTTTACACGCGTTACATTTACGAGGCATTCATTATATGCATCTACCTTGTCCGCAGGAACGTGGCAAAGCGTTCCACCCGGTACATAGTAGCCCAGGTTATATCCGCCATATCCCGGCCATTCAAAAGCACTCGGATCCGCATAGCAGAAGATATCCTGCAGATAGTTACAGTACGAGAAAGTATCATATTCGACACTCGTCAGTGTGCTCGGGAACGTGATGGACTTAAGCGCGTTACAACTGCAAAATGCTTGATCTCCGATTTTTGTTACACCTTCGGGAATAGCAATTGAGGTCATCTCATCACAATTATAAAATGCCTGATAACCGATCGACGTCAGCGTTCCGTTGGTTTTCAGCGATTTAATTCCACTGCTTTCGAAAGCATTATTCGGAATACTTGTGATCTTGGAAGGAAGCTCGACTTCTTCAAGGGCCTTACAGCCGGTAAACACATAAGTCCCTATGCTTTCCAGCGTTTCAGGAAGATCGATCGACGGGAGTACCGTACAAGCGCGAAATGCATTATCTCCAATCGATGTCAATTGACCCAGGAATGTGACTGATTCGAGTTTGTTACAACCGCTAAAGCAATCTTCAGGAATAACAGTGACTCCCTCCGGAATCACAATAGAAGTAATGCCCGTGTCCGAGAATACACCGTCTCCCAGTTCTTTCAGCGTGCTGGGCAGAGTAACCTTCTCCAGGTTCTGACTCAGGTAGAAGGTACGGTCTTCCAGCTTCGTAATTCCCTCAGGAATCGCAATCTCTTTCAGGTTGCTACACCAACTGAAAGCAGACGGTCCGATCGACTTGACCGTACTGGGGAGATTAAACTCAGGAATTCTCTCGCAGGAATTGAAAGCAGAATCTCCGATAATTTCCACACCCTCTTCGATCGTAAGGGATTCAATACTGAAGCAATTGGAAAAAGCATATGTTCCCAGAATTTTTACATTGCCCGGGATCGTAAGTGTCTTAAACTTGAAGCACTGCCAGAAGCCACCATATTTGATCTCCGTCACGGTGCTCGGGATCACGACAGATTCCGCTTTCTCACACTGCCGGAATGCATTTTCGCCGACGACCGTGATCCCTTCTTCGATCACGATACTTTTCACCTGATCCGTCAGGTGCGGATCAGAATATTCATCGCCCAGCTGGATGGCATACCATGGCGAATACGTCTCCTTGTTTCTCCATTCATAATCGTACATCGGACCTGTTCCGCTGATCCGGAGAACACCTTCCTCATCGAGCGTCCAGTATGCATTCGCACCACACTGTCCGCTGTAGAGCACATCTCCGGAAGCGTTGACCTGATGCCTCTGATAAACCGCAAAAACAGCAATCACAAAGATAAGGGAAAGCAGAATAATCCCAACCCTGTTCTTTCTCATAAGAACCCTCCTATTCGTTTGTCATCCCCAAATATACCAATACAGAAATCATTATAGCAGACAAACGCGGAGTTGTATCTAAAATAGTAAATAAATAGGATCAGACCGCACCCC
Organism: Clostridiales bacterium; assembly: GCA_024695545.1. Next base: position 4,033 of record JAILHZ010000012.1, on the reverse strand, counting down.
CGCAGCCTGATCCTATTCAAATGAAATAATCCCCATTGGATGATCTCTTTACTCTATGCGAAAAGCGCTGAGGCTTTTCTTCTTCCGGCTTTTTCCGGATTTTACCAGATGACGTTGATCTCCTTGACCTTGTCACCGGAAGACGTCTTCTCTTCCGTCTTTGCTTCTGCACTGTCTCTCTTCTTTATGAATCCCGGAGCGACCTGCGGGAAAAGCGCACAGGACAGTACGTCTTCTTCGGACTTAGCAAATTCGGCAACAGATTCACGAAGTGTCTCCATCTCGTTTGCGATGTTGTCCGCCGGACGGCACTCGATGACTGCTTCATCGCCGATCGCCATTTTTCTGACCTCTTCATTTACCTTGCCCGGAAGACGTCCGTACTCACCGCGCAGGAGCATCTTCGACTCCTTCGGGAAAGTCTTATAACGTCCCATCAGGACATTCATCACGGCCTGCGATCCCACGATCTGGGATGTCGGTGTTACGAGCGGCGGATAACCGAAGTCTTCACGTACACGCGGCACTTCGGCGAGCACTTCCTCAAAGCGGCTCTCGGCACCGGCCTGCTTGAGCTGGTTGAGAAGGTTCGAGAGCATACCGCCCGGAACCTGGTAGATCAGAGTATTCGGATCGACACGGAGCACCTTCGGGTCGAGGATGCCCTGATCCTGCAGTTTCTGAGCCACACCCTTAAAGTGGGAAGCCGCCTTCGACAGCGAAGGCAGATCAAGCCCAGTATCTCTCGGCGTGCCCCTAAAGGCAGCAACCAGAGACTCTGTCGCCGGCTGGGATGTACCCGTTGCCAGCGGAGACAACGCCGTGTCTATAATGTCAACGCCCGCCAGCGCAGCTGCATAGTAAACCATCGCGCCGGTACCTGTCGTATCGTGTGTATGCAGGTGGACCGGAACATCGACCGCCTCTTTCAGTCTGCTGACCAGAGAGAAAGCCGTCGACGGAAGAAGCAGGTTCGCCATATCCTTGATGCAGATGACATCCGCACCCATCTCGACCAGATCTTTCGCCTGCTTCACGAAATACTCTTCGTTATGCACCGGGCTTGTCGTGTAGCTCAGCGCCGCCTCGCATGTACCGCCATACTTCTTCACGGCGCGCATCGGGCTCTCCATATTTCTTACATCATTCAGTGCGTCAAAAACACGTACCACATTGATGCCGTTCTCGATCATTCTTCCGCAGAAGGACTCGACCACATCGTCCGCATAGTGACGGTATCCGAGAAGGTTCTGTGCGCGGAGGAGCATCTGAAGCGGAGTCTTCGGCATCGCTTTCTTCAGTGTGCGCAGTCTCTCCCACGGATCCTCGTCGAGGAATCTCATGCACGAGTCAAAAGTCGCGCCGCCCCAGCACTCGAGAGACCAGTAGCCCATGCTGTCGAGGATCTCGCACGCCGGCAGCATATCCTCGATGCGCATTCTCGTCGCCGCCTGCGACTGGTGTGCGTCACGAAGGATCGTATCGGTGATAAAGAGCTTTTTCTCCGGCATCTGAAGCATATTCTTTTCAGACATCTCCTGCATATTACTCCACCTCGAAAAGCACTTGTCCGGATGCAACAGTATCACCCTTGTTAACGAAGAGTGCTTTTACCACACCGGCCTTCGGGCTGTTGATATCGTTTTCCATCTTCATGGCCTCGAGAACGACGACCGCTTCACCTGCGTTAACGGAATCCCCGACATTCTTATTGACACGAAGGATCGTCCCCGGCATCGGAGCATTAACACTGCCTGCACCGCCGGAAACCGGAGCAGATGCCTTCGGAGCCGGAGATGCGACCGCTTTGGAACCCTCGTCCGCGCCGGCCTTTGCGCCCTTCACAACTTCCTTGACAGGTGCTTTTGCAGCGGAAGCAGCGCCCTCGGCGAGAGCCTCCACTTCGATCTCATATGACTTACCATTTAAAGTGATTTTGTACTTGCTCATACCAATTCATCCTCCAACGAATATTTCTTATAGCTGATGTTGTTCTCGCGAACGTATTTCATAAGATCCGATTCACCGATCTCACGGAAAGAAACGACACGCATATCACGGACGTCCGTTCCCGTCTCCTCGGCAATCGCGGCGACTGCCATCACGACGATCTCTTCCTTAGTTAACTCTTCCATGTGTTACCTCCATCAGAGCGGGATGTTGCCGTGCTTCTTGTACGGACGGTCCTGCGACTTGGTCTCGAGGGAACGGAGCGCGGAAACGATCTTTTCCTTCGTCTCTTCCGGCAGGATGACTTCATCAACATAACCGCGGCTTGCAGCAACATACGGATTCATGAACTTGTCGTTATACTCTGCAACAAGTTCTTCTCTCTTGGCATCCTTATCCTCGGCAGCTTCAATTGCCTTTCGGCCGATGATGGCTACCGCACCGGAAGCACCCATAACAGCAATTTCTGCAATCGGCCATGCATAGACGACATCTGCGCCGAGGCCCTTGCTGTTCATGGCGATGTAAGCTCCGCCGTAGGCCTTACGCATAATGACCGTAACCTTCGGGACTGTCGCCTCGGCAAAAGCATACAGAAGCTTTGCACCGTGGCGGATAATACCGTTATGCTCCTGGTTACTGCCCGGCATGAAGGCCGGTACGTCAACGAGGGTTACGAGCGGGATATTGAAGCAGTCGCAGAAACGGATGAAACGCGCGCCTTTGTCGGATGCGTTGATCTCGAGGGATCCTGCGATACAGTTAGACTGGTTGGCAACGATACCGACGGTCTTTCCATCGATACGTGCAAAGCCGACGACGATGTTCTTGGCAAAGTCTCTGGAAACTTCCATGAAGCTGTTTCTGTCAATAAATGTCGCGATGACATCTCTGACATCGTAGGCTGCCTTCGGGTTCGACGGAACGATCTCCGGGATCTGCCCGCAGGCATCTACGGAAACTCCTTCGACCTCATCCGTATAACCTTCATTATTGTTCGGAAGATATCCGATCAGACGTCTTACGCCGTTCAGGCACTCGAGGTCATCCGGGTAAACGAAGTGGGCAACACCGCTGACTGCGGAATGTACGCCCGCACCGCCGAGATTTCCGGCAGTGATCTCTTCACCGGTAACGGACTTAACGACCGCCGGTCCTGTAATGTACATCTGGGATGTTTCTTCGGTCATGAAGATGTAGTCGCAGATCGCCGGAGAATAGCATGCGCCGCCGGCACAGGGTCCCATGATGACCGAGATCTGCGGGATCACACCCGAAGCCATTGTATTTCTCAGGAAAATCTCGGCATAGCCGTTCAGGCTGTCGATGCCTTCCTCGATTCTCGCTCCGCCGCTGTCGTTCATGGAGACGAACGGTGCGCCGGCCTCCATTGCCTTATCCATCGCCAGGCAGATCTTCTCAGCGTGAGCCGCACCGAGCGAGCCGCCGCCGACTGTGAAGTCCTGGGAGGATGCGTACACGAGTCTGCCGTGTACATATCCGTAACCGGTCACGACACCGTCGCCCGGTTTCTTCTTCTTATCCATTCCGAAATCTGTCGCTCCGGAAGTCATGAGGGTATTGAGTTCGACGAATGTATCATCATCGAAAAGCGCCTGCATTCTTTCTCTTGCGGTCAGCTTGCCGCGGGAGTGCTGCTTCTCGATACCGGCCTCGCCGCCGGCCATCTCCGCGCCCTGTCTTCTTGTTTTAAGATCACTTATAGAGTCGACCCATTTGCCGTCCATATAAAAGACCACCTTTCTGATATCACTGGGTACCGGCAGGCATAACTTGCCCTTCCCGATACACAATTACTATGATATCAGAAATGCTTTGAATGTCAAACTATTCTATTATCAAACTTATTTGTTGTCTTTTATATCCGGTTTACTCATCCCCGTTAATGAGCTTGACGACCGCCATAATGCCGAATACTGCTGCCAAAATGAAAAAAATCTTACTCATGCCACCTAAAAAACCACTCATATGCTATACAGCCTCTTTAAACAGACTTCCCCTTGCTCTGCCGTCATTATATCACCTTGCGATGCCAAAATCAGTCGGATGCTTTCTTCTCCGC
>JAILHZ010000007.1 GCA_024695545.1 Clostridiales bacterium | reverse complement strand
TTCGCGCCTCAGGGATTTAGTGTGGCTGCGAATGAATTAGAGAGATCTAAGATTTGTATTGGAGGTGGATGCGATGGCTCATCCGAAGCGTAAATGGTCGAAAGCTAGAACTTCTCGTCATAGAAGTGCCTGGAAGCTCGTATTGCCGGGTTTGGTAGAGTGCCCCAATTGCCACACTAAGATGTTGCGCCATAAGGTTTGTAAGACCTGCGGTTATCTTGATGGCAAGGAGATCATCAACAAAGCTGATGAGATTGCTTAATAGCTAATCAAAGTACGACTACGAATAATCGGCAGTGATCCTACTCAAAAAGTTGAATCACTGCTTTTTTCTGTCATGAGGAAAGGAGAAAATGCATGAGCAAGCCCGTTGTGGCCATCGTCGGACGCCCGAATGTGGGTAAGTCTTCGCTCTTCAATGCACTTTACGGAGAGCGTATCTCCATCGTGCACGATGAGCCCGGTGTGACCCGTGACCGTATCTATGCCGAGACGGTCTGGCGCGAGCGTGCTTTTGTCATGATCGATACCGGCGGTATCGAGCCCGATTCCGATGACGTGATCATCAAAGGGATGCGTATGCAGGCGGAGATTGCGATCGAGACTGCTGACGTTATCCTTTTCATGTGTGACCTACAGTCGGGCTTAACGGCCGCGGATGAGGAAATCGCGACGATGCTTCGTAAAGCGAACCGTCCGGTCGTTCTTGCGGTCAATAAGGTCGACCATGTCGGTGAACCGCCGGCCGAGCTTTATGAGTTCTATAATCTCGGCTTGGGTGAGGTGTATCCGATTTCTTCGTCCCACCGTCTGGGACTCGGCGAGATGCTCGATGCGATCTATGAGCAGTTCCCGGAAGAAAAGAGTAATGAAGAGGAGAATGACACGATCCGTGTTGCCCTGATCGGTAAGCCGAACGCAGGTAAATCCTCTCTTTCCAACTATATGACCGGCTCTGAGCGCTCGATCGTCTCGGATATCCCGGGTACTACGAGAGACGCGATCGACTCTCTGGTGGAGAATAAGTACGGTAAGTTTACGATCGTCGATACAGCAGGTCTCCGTAAGAAGGGACGTATCGAGGATGCTGTCGAGAAGTACAGTATGATCCGTTCCCTTTCCGCCATCGAGAAGGCCAATGTCTGTGTCATCCTGATCGATGCGACAGAAGGTGTTACCGAACAGGACACAAAGGTTGCAGGTTATGCCCATAACGCGGGCAAAGCCTGCATTTTTGCTGTAAATAAGTGGGATCTGGTCGATAAGGAGACCGGCACGCTCGAAGCGATGGAGAAGATCCTGAAGGACAGATTTTCTTTCATGAGTTATGCTCCGGTCGTCTTCATTTCCGCGAAGACCGGACAGCGCGTGGACAAGCTTTTCGAACAGATCAAGCGTGCTTATGAAAATGCCGGAAGACGTCTTAAGACGGGTATGCTCAATGATCTGATCACCGAGTGTGTGGCGATGGTGCCGACACCGCAGGATAAGGGTAAGCACCTCAAGATCTATTACGGCACACAGGTGGCCGTATATCCGCCGCAGTTTATCCTTTTCGTCAATGACAGCAATCTGATTCACTTTTCATACGAACGGTACTTAGAGAACCAGTTCCGAAAAAACTTTGATTTCGCCGGTACGCCGATACGAATATATATGAGGGAAAAAGATAAGAAGAAAGATCTGAAACCAGAAGGGGAAAAGAAGTATGACAAAGATTGAGAACTTAAGAAACATCGCCATTATCGCGCACGTTGACCATGGTAAGACCACGATCGTCGACTCCATGCTCAAGCAGGCGGGTATCTACCGTGAGAACGAGCAGATCGTCGAGCAGGTTATGGACAGCAACGATCTTGAGCGTGAGAGAGGTATCACGATCCTGGCGAAGAATACCGCTATTTCCTACAAGAATTACCGTATCAACGTTGTAGATACTCCCGGTCACGCCGACTTCGGTGGTGAGGTTGAGCGAGTCCTGAAGATGGTTGACGGTGTACTTCTGGTCGTTGACGCATATGACGGACCGATGCCGCAGACCCGCTTCGTTCTTAGAAAAGCACTGGAAATGGGTCTTAAGCCGATCGTCTGCATCAATAAGATCGACCGTCCGGATGAGCGTGCTCTTGAGGTCGTAGATATGGTCCTTGAGCTCTTCATCGAGCTTGGCGCGGACGACGATCAGATCGATTTCCCGATCATCTACACATCCGGTAAGGTCGGTCTTGCAACCACAGACCTGCAGGAGTATATCGATGGAAAAGAACTGAATTTCTGCCCGCTTCTGGATGCGATCATCGAGAATATCCCCTGTCCGGAAGGCGATACTGAAGGACCTCTGCAGCTCCTCGTAAGTAACATCGACTCTGACCCGTATATCGGACGTATTGCGATCGGCCGTATCGAGAGAGGCTCCATCAAGCAGAACCAGCCGGTCGTTGTCTGCACATATGATGACAACACCACCAAGAACGCACGTATCGTAAAGCTTCTCCGTTTCCAGGGACTCGGCCGTCAGGAAGTACAGGAAGCTTCCGTCGGTGAGATCGTCTGCGTTGCCGGTATTCCGGAGATCAACATCGGTGATACGATCTGTGCTCAGGACTGTCCGGAGCCGCTCCCGTTTGTAGATATCGACGAGCCGACCATCGCAATGACATTCTCCGTCAACGACAGCCCGTTTGCCGGACAGGATGGTAAGTTCGTTACCTCCCGTCACATTCGTGACAGACTCTTCAAGGAGATGGAGACCAACGTTTCCATGAGACTTGAGGAAACAGATACAACCGAAGCCTTCGTAGTTAAGGGAAGAGGTGAGCTCCACCTTTCCATCCTCATCGAGACTATGCGCCGTGAAGGATACGAATTCCAGGTATCCCGTCCGCAGGTCATCCTGAAGGAAGTTGACGGCGTTCTCTGTGAGCCTGTAGAGATGCTCCTGATCGACGTTCCGGAGGAATTCGTTGGTGCCGTTATCGAGAAACTCGGTGCCAGAAAGGCGGAGATGGTCAACATGTTCCCGCCGGAGAAAGGTTATACACGTCTTGAGTTCAAAGTACCGTCCAGAGGTATCCTCGGCTATCGTACCGAGTTTTTGACCGACACGAAGGGCAATGGTATAATGAACAGCGTAATTAGCGGATTTGAGCCATTTGCCGGCGAGATCGAGACACGTTCCCATGGTGTACTGGTAGCGTTTGAGAGCGGCGAGGCGATGACTTACGGTCTTTATAATGCACAGGAAAGAGGACAGCTCTTCATTGGTGCCGGAACTCCGGTCTATGAGGGCATGATCGTCGGTATCAACCCGAAGAACGAGGATATCACGGTCAACGTCTGCAAGAAGAAGCACGTTACGAACATGCGTGCTGCAGGATCGGATGACGCACTCCGCCTGACACCGCCTCTGAACTACAGCCTCGAGCAGTGCCTCGAGTTCGTAGGAGACGATGAGCTCTGCGAAGTGACACCGAAGAACATCCGTCTTCGTAAGAAGATCCTCTCCACTGAACTTCGTGCGAAGGACCGCGCTGCAAAGAAGAACAGCTAAGCGGGCAAGTGCTTTTGCCGGAGAAATACCGGCAGAAGGCCCTTACCGGAAGGAGATATTAACGTCATGTTTTCGAGAAAAGTATCGATTGCATTACGTGTACTGATCGTAGTGACCGCCCTGATCGTCTGTGGCGTCATCGGCGTGTTCCTCGGATATAACTATGTCCTGTCCCAGAACTCACGATTCAAGACCCTTGAGAAGAAGATATCTACCGAGGACCTGGTTATTAACCAGAATACCCCGGGTGCGGTCATGATCGTTATCCGTTCCGGTGATACTACCGGCGATATTGCCGAAAAACTGAAGGCTGCAGGTCTCATCAAGAACACGATGACATTCTCTATCATGAGTAAGTTTAACGGCTTTGACGGCGGTTATCTGGCCGGAACGCATTTCCTTACGCCTGACCTTACTTACGATGAGATGATGTATCTACTGTGCCAGGAGCCTGAGGTCGTACGTATCACGTTCCCTGAGGGTATCACATACAAAGAAGTGAAGGCGAAGCTCAAGGATAAGGGCCTTTCCTTCAACGAAGCGCATCTGGATGAGTGTATGAACAGCCCGGACCTCTTCGTTGACTATCCGTTCGTTTCTGCGATCGCGACCAATGAGGACCGTGACTTTATCCTCTCAGGATACCTTTTCCCGGATACCTATGACTTCGACATGAACGCCTCGGAAGAGGAGATCATCTCGACGTTTCTGCGTAATATGAATTCCAAGCTCTACGGCGAGTTCTATGAGCGCGCTGAGAAGCTCGGCATGACCGTGGATGAGGTCATTACGCTTGCTTCCCTGATCCAGAAAGAGACGACGAATAAGACCGATATGCTCTATATCTCGGCCGTATTCCATAACCGTCTGAATTCTGAGGATCCGGACATGCAGTTCCTGGGATCCGATGCTTCGATCAACTACCTGCGTGAGCAGGAAGGCATGAGCCACGTCTGGGCCGCAACAGCCCAGGATCTTGAGTGGGATAACCCGTACAACACTTACAAGTACAGAGGCCTTCCGCCGGGACCGATCTGCATGCCGAGTCTCGATGCCATTCAGGCTGCGCTTTATCCGGAACCGAACTGCAGCTACATGTACTTCTGCGCGAAGGGCGATGGACGTACAGCCTTTGCCGTTACGAAGGAAGAACATGAAGCCAATGTCGAGAAGTATAAAGACAACTGGAACGATAACGCCGTCATCGATGATGAAGGTCCGAATGGTGATGAGGGCTGATCCCTTTTCACGCATATCCCCTGGAGATGTAATATGACAAGAAACCCTCTCGCACCGGAAGTTCTGGCTCCGGCAGGTAATCTGGAAAAACTCAGGACGGCCGTTGCCTATGGTGCGGACGCAGTCTATATGTCCGGCAAATCTTTCGGACTCCGTACTTTCAGCGACAACTTCACCCACGAAGAGATGGAAGAGGGCGTAAAGTATGCCCATGACAGAGGCGTCAAGTGCTACTGTACCGTCAACGTCATGGCTCATGAGGATGATATCTCGCGTCTTGATGACGAGATCCTTTTCCTGGAGAGAATCGGCATGGATGCCGTAATCGTTTCTGATGCCGGTATTTTCCGTAAGGTAAAAGCACTGACCCCGGACCTGGAGATCCATATCAGCACCCAGGCGAGCGTGACCAACAGCGAGGGCTGCAAATTCTGGTATGAGCAGGGAGCTAAGCGTGTCGTTCTTGCCAGGGAACTGACGCTTGATGAGATCGTTAAGATCAGAAAAGCTATCCCGGCGGACCTCGAGCTTGAATGCTTCGTTCACGGTGCGATGTGTGTGTCTTATTCCGGCAGATGCCTTCTGTCGAACTATTTCACGGGAAGATCCGCCAATTCCGGCTCCTGTGCCCAGCCTTGCCGCTGGGGCTATTATGTCGTTGAGGAGAAGCGCCTGGAGGCTCCGCTTCCGATCCAGGAAGACGAGCGCGGCACATATATCTTCAATTCCAAAGACATGTGCATGATCGGGCATATCCCTGAGCTGATTAAAGCAGGCATTACGAGCTTTAAGCTTGAAGGAAGGATCAAGGGTGCTTTTTACGCGGCATC